>JBGSSC010000157.1:0-5769 GCA_041737265.1 Terrimicrobiaceae bacterium
GTTTGGGCTTAAGGCCTGAGGGTGCGTTCTTGAACCAGATTATTCGACAGGCCTCTGCCCTTTGGAAAGGCGAGACCACAGGCAGCACGCGAACAGTGACGACCGAGAGCGGTGCATTGAAGGAAGCTGGCGTCTCCACGGGCATCCCGGTCATAAGCAGGTTGAATGCAGATCCGCCTGAACTGATTGCGGCTGCCTATGCAAGCAGCTTTTCCTTGGCACTTTCTGAGGAATTGGAAGCCATCGGCATCACCGAGGGAGAATTCGTCACCACCGCAGCACTAACGCTGGAAAATCAATCCTCGGGTTGGACGATTATGAAGGTCAATCTGAACGTAGTGGCACGACTGCCCCGTGTCACGCAGAGCGATTTCATCGATGCCACGATCCGCGCCAAGACAACATGCCTGGTATCACGGTCCCTTCGGGCAAATGTCACGATGAATGCCAAACTGGGGGCTGAGCAAGTCGCGGGAATGGCGCCCTTGATCAGCTGATTTCAAACAGAGCAACGTTGCCCATCGAGAAAGATAAAACTATGAAAACTAGCACTCTCTCACCCGACCTTCTGTATTGGATCGATGCCTATTGGCGTGCTGCGAATTATCTCTCGGTGGGCCAGATTTATCTTTTCGATAATCCGCTGCTGAAACGACCGCTGGCACCTACGGATATCAAGCACATGCTTCTCGGACACTGGGGCACGACACCGGGACAGAATTTTATCTATGTGCATTTGAACCGGGCGATCAACAAATACGACCTCAACATGATTTATGTCGCAGGCCCCGGACACGGTGGGCCGGCTCTCGTTGGCAATACCTACCTGGAAGGCACTTACAGCGAGATCTATCCCCACATCAGTCAGGATGAGGCCGGCCTGCAAAGGCTTTTCAAACAATTTTCATTTCCCGGCGGCATTCCCAGCCACGTCTCGCCGGAGTGTCCCGGTTCGATCCACGAGGGCGGAGAGCTTGGCTATTCGCTGAGCCATTCGTTCGGCGCTGTCTTCGACAATCCCGATCTCGTGGTGGCCTGCGTAGTTGGCGACGGTGAGGCGGAAACAGGGCCTCTTGCCACCTCATGGCAATCGAACAAATTTCTTGATCCCGTCACCGATGGCGCCGTGCTACCCATCCTGCATCTCAACGGTTACAAGATCGCCAATCCGACGGTCCTAGCACGGATTGAACCGGAAGAGCTTGATCAATTTCTTCGCGGCAATGGCTGGACGCCCTATTATGTCGAAGGTCATGAGCCTGGTCTGATGCATGAGGCCATGGCCACAACGGTTGACATCGTGATGGAGGAAATCCAACACATCCAGCACGAAGCACGTGTGACTGGCAACACCATGCGCCCCCGCTGGCCGATGATTGTGCTCCGGTCACCAAAGGGCTGGACGGGCGTGAAATGGGTGGACGGCCTGCAAGTCGAAGGCACGTTCCGTGCGCACCAGGTGCCGCTATCCGATCCCCGTGCACATCCCGAGCATCTTAAGCAGCTTGAAGAGTGGATGCGCAGCTACCGGCCGGAAGAACTCTTCGATGAAAAGGGCAGGCTGAAACCGGAGCTTGCTGAGCTCGTACCAAAAGGAGAACGCCGCATGGGCGCGAATCCCAACGCCAATGGTGGCCTGCTCCTTCGCGACCTCATCATGCCTGACTTCCGGGACTACGCCGTGGACGTGCCGTCGCCGGGTGCCGTGCATGCGTCTGACACTCATGAACTCGGCTTGTTTCTGCGTGACGTGGCCAAACTCAATCAGGGACAACGCAATTTCCGGATCTTTGGGGCCGACGTGACACTCTCCGACCGGCTGGATGCCATATTCGAGGCCACAAACCGACAGTGGGATGCCCGCACTCAGGACAACGACGAGTTTCTTGCATCGGAGGGGCGCGTCATGGAAATGCTCAGCGAACACCAGTGTGAAGGCTGGTTGGAAGGCTATTTGCTCACTGGTCGGCATGGGCTTTTCAACAGCTACGAAGCATTCGTCCACATTATTGACTCGATGTTCAATCAGCACGCCAAGTGGCTCAAAGTGTCGGCGGGATTGCCATGGCGGCGAAAAATCGCGTCGCTGAACTACCTGCTCGCTTCGCATGTCTGGCAACAGATGCACAACGGGCTGACTCATCAGGACCCCGGTTTCCTCAATCTCGTTGTGAACAAAAAAGCCTCCGTCGTGCGGGTCTATCTGGCACCGGATGCCAACTGCCTGCTTTCGATCTGGGATCATTGCCTGCGAAGCCGCCACTACGTCAACGTCGTCGTCGCCGGCAAATATCAGGCGCCGCAATGGCTGAACATGGAAGCGGCGGCGGGACATTGCGCGGCAGGTATCGGCATCTGGCCATGGGCCGGCAGCCCTGAACTTGAAAAGGACCCTGCCATCGAACCCGATGTCGTCATGGCCTGTTGTGGCGATGTGCCCACACTGGAGACCATGGCCGCCGTGTCCATCTTGCGCGAGCATCTGCCGGAACTAAGGCTCCGCGTTGTCAACGTCGTGGACCTGATGAAGCTGCAACCCCAAAGCGAACATCCGCATGGCTTGAGCGATGAGGCATTCGATGCCCTCTTCACCAAGGACAAACACGTCATCTTCGCCTTCCACGGATATCCTGCTTTGATTCACCAATTGACCTACCGCCGCACCAACCAGGCCAATCTTCACGTCCGTGGATACAAGGAAGAGGGCACCATCACCACGCCCTTTGACATGACGGTGATGAACGATTTGGACCGGTTCCACCTCGTGATGGACACAGTCGATCGCCTTCCCCACACCGGTGAAAATGGCCGCGCCCTCAAGCAGCGAATGCAAGCCAAGCTCATCGAGCACAAACAATACATCGATAAAAACGGTCAGGACTTGCCTGAGATCCGCAACTGGAAATGGACAAACACCAAATGAATACTAAACAACTGATCGACATCGCCAGGGCACTGGTCGCCGATGACAAAGGGCTGCTGGCGATGGATGAAAGCAATCCGACCTGCAACAAGCGATTTGCCAAACAGCGTATTCCGCAAACCGAAGAATTCCGGCGCTCCTACCGGGAGTTGATCGTGACCACGCCAGAGCTTGGTGAATCCATCAGCGGCGCGATTCTTTATGACGAGACCATCCGCCAGAAAATGCGGGATGGCACTCCGTTTGCCAGGGCACTCGCTGATCAGGGAATCTTTCCCGGCATCAAAGTGGACACCGGTGCCAAGGAGCTTGCCGCTCATCCCGGCGAAAAAATCACCGAAGGTCTGGACGGCTTGCGCGACCGCTTGAAAGAGTATTTTCAAATGGGAGCGCGTTTCGCCAAGTGGAGGGCAGTAATAATCATCGGCGATGGCATTCCGAGCCGTAGTTGCCTGGAAGCCAACGCGCATGCGCTGGCCCGCTATGCGGCACTGTGCCAGGAAGCTGGCATGGTTCCCGTTGTTGAACCCGATGTGCTCATGGACGGGGATCACTCCATCGAGGTCTGCCGCAAAGTGACGGAAGAAGTCCTGCGAAATGTCTTCATTCAGCTCAATTGTCAGCGCGTGCTGTTGGAGGGCCTCATTCTCAAGCCCAGCATGGTGCTGTCGGGATCGGCCTGCCCCGGGCAGGTCACCGTGGACGAGGTGGCCAACATCACGATGAAGTGTCTCTGGCGCACGGTTCCTGCAGCAGTCCCGGGGATTGCCTTTTTGTCCGGTGGCCAGTCCCCCGAGCTGGCCTCTGCCCGTTTGAACGCCATGAATCATCGTTTCAAATCGCAACTTCCGTGGGACGTATCCTTTTCCTTCGCACGCGCCATCCAGCAGCCGGCCTTGGAAATTTGGCAGGGCAAGGAGGAGAACGTGGCAGCGGCCCAACAAGAGTTGCTTCATCGCGTGAAATGTGATCGCGCCGCACGCCGGGGCGAATACACCGCAGCGATGGAGAATGCCCAGCCTGCACAATGAAACCAAAACCTCATCAGAAGTTCGTTGCCGGCAATTGGAAAATGCATACTGACGCAGCCCGTGCACGGCTCCTTGCCAAGTCGGTTGTCGATGAAATGAGCATGGAACAATATGTGCGTGTAGCCCTCTTTCCACCGTTTCCATATCTCGTCTCCGTGGGAGAGATTCTCAAGGGCAGCCATGTCGCCCTCGGCGCACAGAACCTCTATCCTGAGAGGCAGGGGGCCTTCACCGTGGAGGTCAGCCCGACTATGCTCCTCGAACTTGGTTGCAAATACGTGATCCTTGGACACAGCGAGCGACGCCAAAAACTGGACGAGTCGGATGCGTTCATCAATCGCAAGGTGCGCATTGCTCTGGCTATGGGCCTCCACGTGATTCTTTGCATTGGCGAGACGCTGGAGCAAAGAGAGGCGGGGGAGACCAAAGGAATTCTTGATCAGCAACTGAACGAGGGCGTGAAGGGTGTGACCGCCGAGACCCTGCCAAGACTCGGGATCGCCTATGAGCCGGTTTGGGCCATCGGTGCGGCCGGTCATCATGCGACCCCGGAGCAGGCGGAGGAGTCACACGGCCTGATCCGGCAGCACTTCGCAAAAATTTTTGACGAGGAGTCTGCGCGTTCTCTGGTCATTCAATACGGTGGCAGTGTGAAACCGGCCAATGCGGCTTCACTGCTTGGCCGTCCCGGCATTGATGGTGTGCTCGTCGGGGGTGCCAGCCTGGATGCCGATCAGTTCATCAGCATCATTCAGGCTGCGTTTGAGAGAACAAAGCCCATCTGGGTGGAGGCGGCATGACAACCGCTCGCCCCGATCCTGTGTCAACATCAAAGCTGCCGAACAAGCCGCTTTCCGTTTATCTCATCCGACACGGGGAAACCGCCTGGTCGCTCACCGGGCAGCACACCGGTCTATCAGACATTCCGCTTACCTCGGATGGTAAAAATGAAGCCCATGAACTGGGCTTGCATTTGCAGGACATCGTGTTCGCCCATGTGCTGACCAGTCCCCTCCTACGGGCCCGACAAACATGCAAACTCGTCAATTTGAAGCCTGTGCCGGAAATCGAGTCAGATTTGGCCGAGTGGAATTATGGGGACTTCGAAGGAAAAACATCTGCAGCCATCCGTAGCCACCGCCCGGATTGGGATGTCCTGCGCGACGGATGTCCGAATGGGGAAATGCCCGCCGGGGTTTCAGACCGCGCAGATCGGCTCATTGCCCGTCTTCGTGACATGGATGGCAACGTGGCACTTTTTTCGCATGCCCAGTTTGGCGGTGTTCTGGGTGCGCGATGGATCGGATTGCCGCTCGATGATGCACGCCATTTTCCGCTGCACACTGCTTCCGCCAGCATCCTCAGCTACAATCCCGATCATCATGAAGTGCCCGCGATCTCTTTGTGGAATTTCTTTCCGCGGGGAGGTCCCCAAGCCGGCTTGTCACACGTCTTCGGTCAGACCATGAAGCAGCGGGCGATCCAGCGTTGGGAGAATGAGGGTGGCGAAATTCCAGACGGAAAGCGGGCTTGTCCATCATGACGCCCCGTCTTAAAAAGTTCATTGCTCCGGCCGTGATCGCAGCAGTCGTGATTGCAGCGGTCGTTTGGTTCTCATTGCGACCCTCAGGTCCCGGAATCGGTTTCGTCAGCGGCAATGGGCGTGTCGAGGCAACCGAAATTGATGTGGCCACCAAGCTTGCGGGACGGGTTGTGACGATTGCGGTGAATGAGGGAGATTTTGTTCAAGCTGGCCAGCCCCTGGCCCAAATGCAGGTGGACGTCCTTGACGCGCAACGCGACGAGGCCCGTGCA
>JBGSSC010000208.1:0-3737 GCA_041737265.1 Terrimicrobiaceae bacterium
AGCCACCATCCCGTGCCGGCAATTGCTGCGGCACGGACCGTGAGAGCCGTGCCCGGTGGGCCGTCGAAGTAGGCGAGATCCGGATTTTCCCCACAAAGGAAAAAGTACGCGTTGGCGGGAAGGACCTCCCCGGCCAGCACGACCCACAGTCTCGCCAGGGTCAGCACAAACAGTGCCAGAAAAAACATGCTGCGGGCATTCATGGTTCAATGAGCCCCGGGTGTGCCTGGCTGAGTTTTGGCACCCATCGTGGTGAGAACTTGCGCCAGATCGCCTCCGCGGCGGCACACACGAACAGGGCAATCGCGGTCCCGAGCAGTGCGGAAGCGGTTACGTCCAGCGGCCAATGCGAACCCACATAGACACGGCTGTAGGCGACGAGGGCAGCAGGCAGGAAGAGCAACCACCCGAAGCGGCGGAAAAAGACGGCGAAGACCGTGGCCGCAGCAAAGTTGTTTGAAGAATGGCCGGAGGGAAAGGACTTCCCGGTGGGCGGCAGGATGCGGGCCTCGGAAAAATCCTCTGTGACCGGAAGAGTAAGAGCCAGGAACCGGGGCCTTGCCTTGGCAAGGTCGAGGGTTCGAACCCCCTCAAGCATCTCATGCGGGCGGGGGCGTCCCACCACATCCTTGAGTGTGCGAACAATCACCCCATCGTTAATTCCCACGGCAAGGCCGGCAACAACAAGGAATGCCCGCCAGCGAAAACCGCCGAAAATCGCGACTCCCAAGGCAGGAAGGATCAGGATCGGCCACCAGAGGTCCCAACTCGAGGCGGCCGCCATCACGGAATCCAGCCAGGGAGAAGTCCAACTCCGGTTGATAAGAAAAAGAAGGTGTTGATCCATCGGGTGCCGCCACTAGGTTGGCATCCCTATGTTTTTCAGATCCGCCCTGCGGTGCAAGCCGCATCGAACGGGAACTCTCGCAAAGGTTGCGCTTCTCCTGGCATTTCTCACCTTGCTGGCTGCCTCTTGCATCGCCGAAACCGAAGCCGAGCAGATCCTTCGAGCAGCCCGGGTGAACCCCCTGGGAGCTCCCGTCTCGCTCGAGGCCCGGCTGCGCTCGGGAAAGATCAACACACCGTTCCGGATCGTTGTCGATGGCAGCGTGAGTTATGAGTTTTCCGAACCTGAACAGGTGCTCAAGCTGGAGCTGCGCGATACCGAATCCGTGCTCACCGAACGTCTCGGCGCCAAGTCGGCCCCCGTCCGCCCCGCCCGCTATGATGAGCCGGTCCGGGACACGGGAATTTCTTACGAGGACCTCGCTCTGAAGTTTCTCTATTGGAAAAATCCAAAAATCCTTGGCGAGGAAACAGTCCGCACCCGCAAGGCATGGAAATTCGAAATTCAGGCCCCGCGCAACGCTTCGCAGTATGGAGTCGCCCGGCTCTGGATCGACAAAGAGAGCGGGGCCCTGCTCCGGGTCGAGGGCTATGACACCAAGGGCAGGCTTGCCCGCAAATTCGAGGTGATCTCAGCACAAAAAATCGACGGACAATGGATGCTCAAGCAAATGCGCATCGAAACCTTCAACCCTGACACCAGGAAGGTGCTAACCCGCACCTACCTCGAAGTCCTGGACAAGGCCTCTGCCGGTTAATCGCCAGCGGGGCACTGCCCCGCTGAAGACTTTTTGCTGCGAAAAGTCCCTCGGATTTCCTTGAGGGAGCCGAGGTCAAGAGAGAAGCAAAACTCGACTCAAATGCATCGAATTCCAATTTTCAAGGATTCTAGCCGCATTTTACGGCCCATTTTGCGGTGCAAAATTTTTCTAATCCGGCGGCGATGGCGACAGTTTCTCACCGGCGTTCCTTGCCCACATGCCGGCCCTTGGTATCGGTTCCCGCCGGATTAGCGGAAGATTGCTCCCGCCGGGCAATGGTCGCTCCCGCCGATATCGGGGAGGATGAACGCTTTGGAAAGGGTTCCCCTCAGGCATTCCGAAATTCCCACGTAGTCGATTCTCCAGCCGATGTTTCGCCCGCGCGCGCCTGCCCGGTAGCTCCACCACGTGTAATGCCCGCCCGCCGGTTCAAGCTCGCGGAAACTGTCTACAAAGCCCGCCTCCAGCAAGTTGGTGAAGTCCTGGCGCTCTCCGGGGGTAAAGCCCGCGGTACCGGTATTTTCGCGCGGACGTGCAAGGTCGATCTCCCGGTGCGCGACGTTCATGTCCCCGCAAAATACAACCGGTTTGGATATTTCGAGTCCTTTGAGAAATTCCCGGAACGCCGGCCCCCATCGGGTCACACGGTAGTCGAGCCTCGCCAGTTCCCTGCCGGAATTGGGAACGTAAACGTTCACCACATAAAAATCGGCAAACTCGGTGGTCAGCACGCGGCCTTCGGAGTCGTGCTCGATTTTCCCGATCCCCGTTCGAACCGAAAGCGGCTTTTTGCGGGAGAGGGTCAATGTGCCCGAGTAGCCCGGACGCTCCGCGGAATTCCACTCCGCATGGTATCCTTCAAACGGGTGGTTCACCTGTTCCTGACGCGCCTTGATTTCCTGGATACAGATGACGTCGGCGTCCGACTCAGCCAGAAATTCCGTGAATCCCTTGCCGAGGATTGCTCTCAGCCCATTGACGTTCCATGTGAGGATTTTCATGAGACAAATTCGAATGCGGCCCGCACCGCATGGTGGTCGGAGGCTGGGGTTTCGAGAACTTCCCAGGAAAGGCATTTCAAGGAGGTGCCATAGAAAATGTGGTCAACAGCAAATGGTTTGCGGCGCCATGTCGGTTGGTCGTTTTGCACGGTGCGGAATCCCTTTTCAAGGAATTGGCCGGGAAGCTTCTCTTCCGGGGTGCAGTTAAAATCTCCGGAAAGCAGGGTGGCACCGGGGGCGCTCTCCAGCCTGTCTGCGACCGCGTTTCTTTGCGCCGGGTGCTCGTTGCTGGTGGACCCGATCATGAAATAGGCCTGAAGATGGGTGTTCATTACTGCCAGTGGCCGGCCATGGACGACGGTTCCGGCGCCGATCAGGAGCCGGTCGGAGGGCCTTCTACGCCGGCCACCGAACTCAAAATCCAGGTTCCCTGCGGGGAGGGGCAGCTTCCAGAAGCCCTCAAGTGGAAAGCGGGAAAAGATTGCGAGTCCCAAGCCGAAAGGCAACTCATCAGGGTTTTTGGGAGGATAGGCAAAGACCGAGTGGTAATCCCTGAGCCCGTCTTTCAGAAAATGATAATTTGGTGCCGGTTCGTTCTGATGCCCTCCATCGTGTCCTTGCTCGACCTCCTGCAGAAAGATGATGTCCGCATCCGCGGACCGGAGGAATAGCAGGGTGCCTTCCAGCTCGGGAGCGGGTGTCTCCTCGCCAGGAACCCATGGCTCCCCATTCTGCATGTTGAATGTGATTGCGGTGAACGTCGGGTTTCTTGCCATTGCCGGAATCACGTGCCTATAAGGGGATTCTCAAAATTTATCAAATACGCTCATGCACAAACTCGTTCTGCTACGTCACGGTGAAAGTCTTTGGAACAAAGAAAACCGGTTTACAGGCTGGTATGATGTTGATCTGAGCGAGAAGGGCCGCACCGAGGCCGCCGATGCCGGGCGCCTGATGAAAAGTGAGGGGTTTGCATTCGACATCGCGTATGTCTCCCTGCAAAAGCGCGCTCTCAACACCCTCTGGCTCGCACTTGCCGAAATGGACCGGCTCTGGATCCCCGTCGAAAAATCGTGGAGGCTCAACGAGCGTCACTACGGTGCTCTTCAAGGCCTCAACAAGGCGGAGA
>JBGSSC010000234.1:0-2315 GCA_041737265.1 Terrimicrobiaceae bacterium
CCGGCGCCTCCGCCCGAAAAGATTTTCTGGAGGGAAAGAATGACTTCCGGAAACTCAGGGTGGAGCTTTGACAACTCGTATGCCCGGCTTCCCGATGTCCTGTTCACTCCCTCGGAGCCGGAACCTGTTCAGGCTCCTCAGTTGACCCTCTTCAACCGCCCCTTGGCTCAATCGCTGGGGTTGCTGGTTGAGAACCCTGAGACTCCGGTGTGGGCTGAGATTTTTGCCGGCAACCGGATCCCTGCCGGGGCAGCGCCTATCGCGCAAGCCTATGCGGGCCACCAGTTCGGGCATTTTACGATGTTGGGAGACGGGCGAGCCATTTTGCTGGGTGAGCAGATCACGCCGGAGGGCCTGCGGATGGATGTTCAACTCAAGGGCTCGGGGAGAACGGTTTACTCGCGGCGGGGAGACGGACGCGCCGCCCTCGGCCCGATGCTTCGAGAGTTTGTGATCAGCGAGGCGATGCACGCCCTTGGAATTCCAACCACAAGAAGCCTTGCAGTGGTCTTAACGGGCGAACGGGTGCAGCGCGAGCAGGCCCTGCCCGGTGCAGTGCTCACCCGGATCGCGTCTAGCCACATCCGGGTCGGCACCTTCGAATATGCAGCCCGCTTAGGGCACCCCGGAGTGCTGGAGGCACTTGCGGACCACACCATCCGGCGTCATTACCCGGAACTGTTCGACACCGAAAACCGTTATGTGGCGATGCTGCACGCCGCGATTGAACACCAGGCGTCCCTCATTGCGAAATGGATGAACGTGGGCTTTGTCCACGGTGTGATGAATACCGACAACATGGCGCTCTCGGGTGAAACCATCGACTACGGTCCCTGTGCGTTTCTTGACACTTACGACCCGGCAACGGTTTTCAGCTCGATTGACCACAACGGTCGGTATTCCTACATCAATCAGCCGGGAATCGCTCAATGGAACCTGGCACGTCTCGCTGAAACTCTGCTGCCACTCCTCCACCCCGACGAAGAACAGTCCATCCTCATCGCGCAAGAAGCCCTCGAAGGATTCACCGGAAAATTCCAAACCTTCCAGCTCGCAGGAATGCGGTCCAAACTCGGGCTTTACAACGAAGAGCCAGAGGACGCGAAGCTCGTCTCAGACCTTTTGGAATGGATGCATTCCAGCCGCGCGGACTTTACCAATACCTTCCGGACATTGGACCCGGAAAACGCGCATGCGGTCATCCCGGAATCATGGACCCGGCTCTGGAATGCACGGCTTGCAAGACAACCCCAAGCTCCTGATGAGGTCCGAAAGAAAATGCTGGTGAGCAATCCTGCGATCATTCCCCGCAATCATAAAGTTGAGGAAGCCCTCGTCTCCGCAACCGAAAGCGGCAATCTGAACAAGATTGAACGCCTTCTCGGTGTGCTCAACGATCCCTTAGCAGAGCAACCGGCCCACAGCGAATACTCATCCCCCCCGCCTGCCGGATCCCCGGCACACCAAACATTTTGCGGGACCTAACCAATACGGCGGGAGCCGGTGCCAAGAGCGCTCTGTCGGCAAAAAGCCGTGGCAAGAAATTACCGCCAGCGCCGCCGGATTGAATATTTTTGCTCCGCAAAATGGATAGTGTTTCGATTTGATCCGCGAAAATCCGCGTCAATCTGCGGTTTGCAACCGCTGACGGCCAGGTCTCCCGCCCACGAATTTTGCGAAGCAAATTTCCTAATCCGGCGGCTACAGGTGCTATCCCTACCCGGGTCTCATTGCCTGCTAACCCGCCGCTATCACCCTTTTCCGCCGGATTAGCGGGACTTCACAACGTCACGCGCGGCACCGATGAGCAGGGGACAGGCTTCGGTACAAAGCAGGGGAAGATCCTCGGCGGCTATCGCCCCCTGTGATGCCGTAAGCGGCGCTGGCAGATCGGGGGAAATTTTCCAGAGAATATGATTGAGGCACCTGGTCGTGCGGTTGCAGGCCACCGCGACAAGCTGGCAGGCTTCCTCATCCGTAATCTTTTTGGTGACTGCATACATTCCGGTTTGGCGTCCGAGCGTTTCACGGAGGTCAGTCCCTGCGAGGCGTCCCTCTGCGTGGGCCAGCGCATTGCCAAGTGCAGCCGGGTAGAGCAGATCGACTGCCAGTCGCGTCTCCGCCAGCGACATAAGCCCGAGTTCCCAGCCGGTCTTGAGGTTCGGGGCGGTCTTCAGCGGGCGGAACCCGCCCTCTGCGTCGAAGCGTGCAATCGCAGCAGCCGCTTCGGGATCGGTGAAAAGTTCCAAGTCATTGCGACCGTCATCATCCACATGGCGGATCCGGAAGTCCGGAGTGCAAACAATCTGGCCGAT
>JBGSSC010000247.1:0-4243 GCA_041737265.1 Terrimicrobiaceae bacterium
GCCCGGCAAAGATCGCGAAGAGAGCAAGCTCGAGAGCGATTTCCGGGTCGGTATCCGCAAAAATGAGAACCGGACTCTTCCCGCCAAGTTCGAGCGAGACGCGCTTGAGATTGCCGGTGGCTGCGGCCATGATTTTCCTCCCTGTGGCCGTTCCGCCAGTGAACGCAATTTTGTCAACTCCCTGACTGGCGGCCAGGGCGGCACCTGCGGGATCTCCCGGTCCGAGGACAAGCTGCGCTACCCCGGGGGGAAAGCCGACCTCGTCAATGAGTTCAAAAAGGCGCACCGCAGACCAGGGGGTCAGCTCGGAGGGTTTCAGAATGCAGCAATTGCCCGCCGCCAAACCCGGCGCCAGCTTCCATGAAGCCATCATCAACGGGTAGTTCCAAGGGATGATCTGACCGCAGACGCCGATCGGCTCGCAAACGGATCGGGAGATCATGTTGGGGTCGGGCACCTCATAGACCTCGCCGTGAGGTTTTGTCGCCAGACCCGCGTAGTAGCGAAAACAGGCCGCCGTGTCGGAGACATCTCCTCTCGCTTCACGAATGGGCTTTCCGTTGTTGAGTGTTTCGCGCCGGGCGAACTCCTCTGCATTGGCCTCAATGAGGTCGGCGAGGCGGAAAAGTTTCTCCGCCCGCGTGGCAGCGGGCGTTGAAGACCACGGACCTTCGTCGAAGGCTTTGCGGGCTGCACCCACTGCACGCTCGATATCCGTCGCATCGGAATCGGTTGCCGCTCCCAACACGGAGTTATCGGCCGGGTTGAGAAATTCGCGGGCCGCACCCGAGGAAGATGGAGCGAAGCTGCCGTTAATATAGTTCAGGAGGATCATGGCAAGGGGCAGGGGACCAGCAGGTGGGATGACAAAGCTGCCTTTTCGATGGTGGGACAGCGGGCAAACACAACCGACAGAAACAGTTCATGTTTCATGCGGTTCAGCATGGCAGTCAAAGGCCTTGAGGTAAAGCCTGGACTCCCGATCCGGCGGGCGGTTGTGTTCGCCCCCAAATGGTAGGGGCGGCTCTCCGAGCGGAGCGTTTTTTTTGCGGAAAAAGTGGGCGGTGTGCGGAGACACGCGCCCTACCAGCGTGACGAGCTGTCGCCGGTGTCGTTTGCCCTCTCCAGGGGGAGTCAGCCTCGGCATTGGGGCTAGCAGCTTGTCGGACCTAGAAACTATGGCCTTCTCTGAAATGGGAATCCTGGGAGAAAAGGGGTGGCCCTGCCAGACAAGCTGCTAAAGCTCAAATCCTCACTGGGTTCCGGAATGCGAAATTTTTAGCAGGATGCCGGGCACGCGGGCAGCCGTACTCGCAGGACCTGGAAGAAAAATATGTGTCGGCCTTTCACAAGTCCGACAGCCTGCTAGGGAGGGGCATTTTCAGGTGGCGGAAAGTCCCCGAGCGCATTGCGGAGTCTGTCGTGAAGGTCCGCAGTCCACGCAGGGGCATCGCGGTGGAGATCTCCCGTCGATTGGAAACGCAAATCCCATGGCACGATCAGGACCCGGATTTTTTCGTGGCCGGTGAGTGCAGACAGGACAAAGATTTCCTCGACGGCCTCATCACCAATGGCGATGCAGCCGACCGAAGCGGCTCCTCCGTGAATCATGATATCTCCACCGAGCCCGGCCGGATCGCGGCCATCGCGGCGGGCCCGCGCAATGTCGTCCTCATTGGGGTAATTCAAGCGAAGAGAAAGGTGGAAGCGGCTGTTGGGATTCAGCAACTCAATGGAATAGAGGCCTTCGGGAACCTGGAGATCACCTTCCCGGAGCTTTGGTCCTCCGGAGCCGCTGGCCCCAAGAACCGGGTAGGACCTGATCAATCGGCGGTGGCCATGAGAGTCCTCGGCATGGAGTTCCAGCCGGCGTTCCTGCTTGAAAGCCACCAGGTCGAATCCTTCGGGGGGATACTTCACTCCGGCCTGCTCGAAATGCGGTGCGAGGCGGTGCGAAGCCGCCGCCCCGAACTCCCGCAGACGCTCTTTCACCGTTCTCTGGTCGGCTGCCCCCGGTTTGCGGATACCCAGCAACCAAAGCCATGCGGCGACTATCACCAGCAACCCGGCAACCCAGGGAACGAATTTTCCAATTTTCATTAAGCAAAGGTGTTTGGATCGATAGCTGCTGAAGTGCCCGCGAATGACACAAATCCTCGCGAATGGAAAGGACTTCCAGCAGAGGAAGACCGGCTGCAGTTTCCCGGAACAAGGTTTGTTACTTTCCACACTCTATTCGCGTTAATTGGCGCTATTCGCGGGCAAAGTCCTCATCACGGCTTGATCCGGCGGCACCAGCAATTTTGTTTTCCCACAGTCCGCTTTGCATCCAAATTTCCCCCTATCCGCAGTACAAAAAACGGGCTGCCACACGCGAACGCGTGGCAGCCCGTGGTTGATTGGGATGGAGGTCCGCTACTCGGCAGCCGGCTCGCTTTTCGGGGCCTTGGCTTTCTTTGGGGCTTTCTCCTCGGTTGATTCCATTTTCGCCGCAGGTGTCTTTTTGGGCTTTGCAGCCTTTTTCTCCGGTGCGGCAACGGGCGTCGCGTCCTCGACCTCCGGTCCGACGCGGTCAACCCACTCGATGAATGCCATCGGTGCGGAGTCGCTGGTGCGCTGGCCGAGTTTAACGATGCGGGTGTAACCTCCCTGGCGGCCGGCCGAGCGTGGGCCCAGCTCCGAGAAGAGCTTGCGTACGGCTTTGGCCGTGCGGGTGCTGTTGTTGCGCAGCAGTGCGAGCGCGCGGCGTCGCGAATGCAGGGTGTCGCGCTTGGCGAGCGTGATCATCTTTTCGGCGAGTGGCTTCACGGCCTTCGCCTTGGCGAGGGTGGTCGTGATCCTGCCGTGTTCGATGAGGCTGCACGCCTGGTTGGCGAGCAGGGCATTGCGGTGCTCGGCGGTGCGGCCGAGTTTGACTGTTTTTCGTTGGTGGCGCATGGCGAAGGATTACTTTGAGGCTTCGGCAGTCTCGGGCTCCGGCGGGAGCTCGACAAGACCGGACTCGAACTTCATTCCGAGTCCGAGCTGGAGTTGCTGCAGTTTGTCCTTGATCTCATTGAGGGATTTTTTGCCGAAGTTGCGGTATTTGAGCATCTCGGTTTCCGTCTTCATTGCGAGCTGACCGACGCTGGTGATATTCGCGTTGTTGAGGCAGTTCGCCGCCCGGACCGACAACTCGATCTCATTGACGCTCATATTGAGCAGTTTTTTGAGGCGGGTGTTTTCCTGGCTGACCTCCTCCGGAGTTTCGTCGAATTCGACTTGCTCGTCGTCGTAGCCGACGAAGACGTCCAGGTGGTGGCGGAGAATGGCGGAAGCCTGAAGTACCGCATCATCGGGTGTAATGCGCCCGTCCGTCCACACTTCCAGAATGAGCTTGTCGTAGTCGGTGCGCTGACCGACGCGGGTGTTCTCAACCGCATACTTCACTCGCGTGACTGGTGAGAAGATCGAGTCGATGGCGATCACGCCGATTGGCTGGTCGCCGGACTTGTTCTCGTCACCGGTGGAGAATCCGCGGCCGACTTTGATTTCGAATTCAGCCTCGAATTTGATTTTCTTGTCGAGGGTGCAGATGTGTTGCTGCGGGTTGACAACTTCGAGTCCGGTGGGGAGCTGGATGTCGGCGGCCGTGATTGCGCCCTCTTTGTTCACCGTAATGTGAGCCCTGCGGACTTCGTGGTCCGGGGCCTGGAACTTGACCTTCTTGAGGTTGAGGATGATGTCAACGACGTCTTCGACGACGTTGGGAAGACTGGTGAACTCGTGAGCAGCCCCTTCAATTTTGACCGAGGTGATGGCTGCACCCTCCAGTGAGGAAAGCAGCACGCGGCGAAGCGAGTTGCCGATGGTGTGGCCGTAGCCGGCGTCAAAGGGCTCCGCGATGAACTTCGCGTAAGTTTCTGTGGAATCCTCTTTTGTGAGGGACTTCGGCATTTCAAACCGACCGAGACGAACTGACATATTATTATTTGGATGTGTTGCGGCGGGTTACCCCGTGCGCCGGAGGCCTCAACCGAAGGATGAAGCCACAGGACCAACGCCGCAGATTTTTCTAGCGCGAACGGTCAGAATAACCGGTGCAGGTCGGGATTCAAGCGAAATTTTGTAAAATGCACCCGGTCAGCCGGGATGCGATCCTCCCTGTGACCCCCGCTAGAATTCGTCGTAGGCAATACTGCTTTCAGGGACGCCGAGGGCTGTGAGCATTTTTGTGCAGGCCTGAATCATCATGGGTGGGCCG
>JBGSSC010000296.1:0-5145 GCA_041737265.1 Terrimicrobiaceae bacterium
GATGCGGCTTGCGACCAGCAGTGCGAGCACAAGCGGGAGGTAACAAATCGAGGCAAGGAACAGCCGGCGCGCCGATGGACGGTCCCTTCGAATCAGAAAGAGAGCGGAATACCAGACAAATGCAGCCCCAATGAGGAGGGCAGCAAAGAAATACCAAGGGGAGTTAAAGCCAGCGAGTACCGGAGTGAGGCTTACAAGAACCAGACATAGGGAATAGAGCAAAGCCTGGCGGCCAGTCAGAGAACCGTCGGGATCCGAGGCCGGGAGCATCACGAAGCCAGCCCTCGCATAGTCGTCCTTATACATCCAGGCGATGGCAAGAAAATGCGGCATCTGCCAGAACCAGAGCAACGCAAAAAGGAGGCACCCCTCAAGGCTGTAGCTGCCTCGTGCGGCAACCCAGCCAATCAATGGGGGAAGGGCCCCGGGTACCGCCCCAACAAGCGTGTTGAGGGAGGTCATTTTTTTAAGCGGAGTATAAACCAACACGTAAATTGTGATGGTTGCGAATGCGAGAAACCCGGCACGGGGGTTAGTGAAGAGGGCAAGGATTGCAACTCCCAGGATAGATATAAAAAGCCCGAAAAGAAGGGCATCGGACGGGTGAATGCGGCGGGCAGGAAGCGGTCGCTCGCGGGTCCGATGCATCAGTGCGTCTGAGTCCCGCTCCCACCACTGGTTGAGGGCCGAGGCACCTGCTGCGCAAAGGGCCGTGCCAAGGAGGGTAGCACCCAGAAGGAGGAAATTCATCGGGCCCCGCCAAGCCAAAAGAAAGCCAACCAGCGTTGTGATGAGTACAAGGAACGATAGCCTTGCCTTGCAGAGCTCTGCAACTTCGGAGAGCAACTCCACCGGACGGGGGCGCGTGAGAGAAGCCGTGTTCATGCCGTGACACCCGCCCGGCTGCGGACAGTCCCATCAGGGATTAGGGAATCGGAGACCCGCATGCCTCGAGCGAGGCGGAAACATAAAAGAACTCCGGTCGCCAGCAAAACCGCGCCAAGTGCCATATGTGCTGTCGCAACCAGATCGGATTTTCCGGATAGCACGGTCCAGGCGCCGAGGGCGAACTGAAGCGCTATCATGACAATCCAGGCGAGGGCTGTCCGCCGGACCGCGTTGGCACATTGAGACGAGCTCAGATAAAAAGCGAATACCGCAAGGCATATTCCTACAGCAAGGAAACGGTGAGCGAGGTGAATCCAGATGAAAGAGGCTTTGATCGGAACATTTCCCTCAACCGCCCGGGTGGCGTTGATTATTTCCATGGCGGAAACCGATGTATCCGGAAGGATCTGACCGTAAGCGAGCGGAAAATCCGGCACGGCGAGACCAATGTGTTCGTGACGCATCGCAGCTCCCAGCCCGAGTTGCAGAAAAATCAGGAGAGTTGCGAGGATTGCCACCCGCCGGGGCAGAGCCGCCGGCGCGTAGTCCGCCCAGCGCCCGATCACAAAACTCCTCGAGGTCACTGCGCAAAATACTACAAGTGCGGAAAAAAACGATTGTGCCAGCATCGCATGGATGATGCCGACCTGGTCACGATTGAGCACCACCCTGAGGCCGCCAAAGAGTCCCTGCACGATGACAGCTCCAACAAGGAAGAGCGCAAAAATTTTCACACCCCGGCGGGGTTCGAGGATAAAGGCACCGATGGCCAGAAGAACGGTCATGAGACCGACCCCACTGGCAATCAGGCGGTGGCTGTGCTCGTAGAAAATGCCGCCGACCCACTTGGAGACCGGAAAAAGGAACATGTTGTATCCGAATGTCGTCGGCCAGTCGGGCACGGCCATGCCAACGCCCTTCGACGTCACGATCCCACCGCTTAACAGCAGTACAAAAGCAGTGAGCGCTGTCAGCAAAGCCCACCAGTGCAACAACTGTCGGCCAAAATGAAAATCCTGCAGCATGAAGGGAATTTGACAGGTCCGTTGCGTGGAATCAACAACCTGATGGCAGAGAAGGGGCCGATCTTTCCGCCATGCATCGGATTGGCGGCCGGTCACGTAAAAGATTCATCTCAGAGGTTACGCCGAGCGGTCACGAACGCCCGTCAGAATTTTCTCAATGGCCTCTGCCCTTGGGATTGCTCCAAGGTTTCCTTTGCCATGCAGGCGCACGCTCACGACACCTGCCTCCAAATCCCGCTTGCCCAGCACGAGCATCGTGTGGACCTTTTCCCGCTCCGCATGCTGGATTTTTCCATTGATCTTGTCATTTGTAACATCCAGCTCGCACCGCACGCCGGCTGTCCGGAGTTCGGCCTGAAGGGACTTCGCGGCTGTCACAAGAGGTTCCTCATCGCCTACTGTCATCACGCGGACCTGCTCAGGCGCCAGCCAGAGAGGGAAGTTGCCGGCGTAATGTTCGATCAGGAAGCCGATAAACCGCTCATGGGTTCCAAGCGGTGCCCTGTGGATGCAGAGCGGCGTCTTGTCGGTGTTGTCGCGGTCACGATAAACAAGTCCGAAGCGCGCCGGCACGGCAAAATCGACCTGGTTGGTTGCGATGGTGAATTCCCTGCCGATCGCGCTCCAAACCTGCACATCGATTTTGGGTCCGTAAAAGGCGGCCTCGTTGGGAACCTCCACATGATTGATTCCCGAGCGCTTGAGCACGTTCCGCACCATCTCCTCGGTCTTCAGCCAGAGACCCGGCTCATCCACAAACTTTTGTCCAAGCTTCGAGGGGTCATGCGTCGAGAAGCGCATGAGGTATTTCTCGATGCCGAAAATCCGGAAATATTTCAAATACATCTCGTTCACCGCATTGAACTCCTCTTCAAACTGATCTTCGGTGCAGTAGATATGGGCATCGTTCATCTGCATCGAACGCACGCGCATGAGTCCGAACAACTCACCACTCTGTTCGTAGCGGTAACAGGCCCCGTATTCTGCGAGGCGAAGGGGAAGTTCACGGTAGCTCCGGGGAACGGCCGAAAAAATCTTGTGGTGGTGCGGGCAGTTCATGGCCTTGAGGTAGTACGAGTACTGCGATCGCTTCTGCTCAATGCGCTCAAGGGTGCGCTGGCGCCCGGTGCGCCATTCCTCAAGAGCCTGTTCCTCCCCGACAAGGGCCGCCCGGCCGGAGGCGGTGGAATTTGCCAGTTGCTCCTCGATCTGACGGATCTTCTCCTCGGTCTGGCGCAGATCATCTTCAAAATCAAAGATCTCGCGCAGCGTCTCTTCGTCCATTCGCAGCTCCATGGGAGGAAACATGGACTCCTCATAGTACGGCAGATGTCCGCTGCACAAATACATGCTCTTTCTTGCCAGGTGCGGAGTGCGCACACGCTGGTAGCCGGCCGCAAATTCAGTCTCCTTTGCAAGCTTCTCGAGTTCCTCGACCAGCACGGTTCCCTTTGGCATCCACAGCGGCAGGCCGGGACCGACATCCTCGTCGAAACAGAATAATTCCATTTCGCGCCCGAGCTTGCGGTGATCGCGCTTCTTGGACTCTTCGATCATGGCGAAGTGTTCCTCCATCGCGGTCTTGTTTTTGAAGGCGGTGCCGTAGATCCGCTGAAGCTGGGGATTCGTCTCGTCGCCCTTGTAGTAGGCGCTGGCGACGTGCGTGAGGCGGAATGCGGCAAGCCGCCCGGTGTGCGAAACATGGGGCCCGGCGCAGAGGTCGGTGAATTCTCCATTCCGGTAGATGGTGATTGTTTCGCCATCGGGGATTCCGCGGAGGATATCCAGCTTGAACTTTGAGGGTTCGGGCCGGGGCCCCAGGGCAGCCAACTCGCCGCGAAGGGCCATCTCCTCCGCATCCGCCCTGCTGATCTCGACCCGCTCGAAGCGGTGGTTCGCTTTGGCCTCTTTCTTCATCTCCTCCTCGATCCGTGCAAAATCCTCGGGAGTGATCCGATGCGGGAGATCCACATCGTAATAAAACCCCCCCTCCACCGGGGGACCCGCCGCAAACTGCGCCTCTGGCCAAATGCGGAGGATTGCGGTTGCCAAAAGGTGGGCAGCGGAATGTCTCAACGTTTCAATCTCGGTCATTCCCCAAGACAAAACGCGGAAATCCGGCCTGCGTCCAGCTTTCAACCGGTCGCCCCTTCGAAAGTTGCCCGACCGCCCGTTGCGGTAAAACAAGCGTCCCACCCTGCTGCACCACCCTGCGGGCAGGAGGCAGGACTCCTGTAAAGTGCAACTTTCGGAGGTGTGTCCGTCTTTTAATCTGGAATCGCACAAGGCACTTGATTCCCCGGCGGCGAAGTCCGATTATAAAGCCCGGTGAATTTGTTCAATTTGGATAGCAGGGGAGAACCACGGAGTCTCGCCCGCGTCGAGCCGGTTTTGCGGAGGGGGGAGTGGCAGCCATGAAATCTGGAGGAGGACGGCTTGGCGTTGCGGGCATGGGGGCGGGCTCCTTTGGCGAAGGCAAGTATGGACGCCGCAGAGATGATGATGATGAAGATTTCGAAGTGGGCTCGCATCCGGACGCGCCGAAGCGCTTTTGGTTGTTCCTCCGCAGATACAAGAGCCTCATTCTCGTCGCGGCGGCAGGAAACGTCTTCACGGTCTTCCTTCTGCTCCTGGTTCCGCTCTTTGCGAAGCTGGTCATTGACGAGGCGATTCCGGGCAAGAACCTAGGACTTCTCATCGCGTTGGCTTCCGGTCTTTTCCTTCTCCAGGCGGTGCGCTTTGCCGTGGGGCTGGGTCATGACTACCTCGTCAACTACGTAGGCCAGCGAACGATTTTCGACATTCGCAAGACCTTGTTCCACCACCTGCAGTTGCTCCACCTCGCCTTTTACGAAAACAAACGTACCGCGAGCCTCGTCAACCGGGTGATTCACGACGCTGCAGCCATCCAGCAGTTCATCAACACCGCCTTTTCTTCGATTGCCAACAGTCTGGTCACGCTTGTCATGGCCCTCGGCATCATGGCCTTTCTCGATCCGGGATTAACCCTCTTCTGCGCACTCACCCTCCCTTTTTACTTTCTGGTGATCTACCGCTTCCGCAGCCGGCTTCGCAGCAAACACCATGAGGTCAAGGAGCGTCAATCCGTGTTGGCCGGCAAACTCGGTGAAACCTTTGCCGGCATCCGGGTCGTGAAGTCATTCGCCCAGGAGGACCACGAGCGACGGAGGTTTGTGCTCACAATCAAGGACAATTTTTACAGCGAGCTCGA
>JBGSSC010000334.1:0-3205 GCA_041737265.1 Terrimicrobiaceae bacterium
AATCCGCGGTCATGGCAGAGGATGACGACCTCGACGAATACTCCGCCGGGTCGATATTCGACCCTCTTCAACCCTTGAACCGGGTTACCTTCTGGGTGAACCATCAGCTTTATACGTTTCTCCTCCGCCCTGTCTCCAAGACCTACGAGAAGGTGCTCCCAAAACCTGTTCGCACCTGCGTTTCGAATGTGTTCGACAACGTGAGATTTCCCGTGCGCTTCGTCAACGACACCTTGCAGGCTGAATTCCCCCGCGCCGGGCAGGAGACCGGCCGGTTCGTGATAAACAGCACCCTTGGAGTCGGAGGACTCTTCCGCCCGTCCGACAAATTTCCCGCCTTGGCCGATGTCCCGGCTGCCGACACCGGCCAGACACTCGCCAAGTGGGGGATCGATCATGGATTCTATCTCGTTCTGCCAGTCATCGGTCCAACCAGCGTCCGGGATGGAGTGGGCCTGGCGGGAGATGTCGCGCTAAATCCACTGACCTGGATCGGGATTTACTACGGCGCTTTGGCTTGGACCCTTCCGGTGTCTGTGGCAGACGGCGTAAGGTCGATGCCGGATCGGTTTGGGACATACGATGCTGCCACTCAGAATGCGCTGGATCGCTATCTGGCCTTACGCTCGGCCTACGTCCAGCATCGAAAGATGGTCGCGGAAAAGTAGCAACTGGATTTCCGGGATTTTTCCGACCCGGTTGGGGCCGGGCCAGAACAGCTTTCCTTTTGCTCACGCAGCCTCCGTCCTTGGCAAAAAACTTCGTCCTTTCTCCAATCCATGTCCGCGCGCAGGGCTCGCGGAAAGAGCTTTCTTTCAACGGAACGGATTTCTAACAACCACTCCTTGAAACCTCTGGCCATCGGCAAGATCTTCGGAAACAAGATCGGCACACTTTGCAGCGCAGGCGCTGGCAATGATAAGACCATCCCAGAATGAAACGGAATTGAGAATGGAGCAATCAACGCCTTCCTCAATGATTTCCGGCGTGACCTGCACGATGTCAAAAATCCGGAATTCCCGGAGCTGTTGGCGGGCTTCGAGCGGGGCAATGCCAAGCTTTCTTGTGGCGGCAGAAAAGAACTCCTGAAGGACCTGCGTCGAGATGACGCCGGTTCTCTCCCTGGCATGCCGGGCGATAAGTCCGAGCGCAGTTTCTTGTTTTGCAGGGTCGGCTTGGTCCACCGAATAGACGAGGACATTGGTGTCGAGAAAACTCCGACGGGCCATGATTCAGTGGCGGTGGAGCTCTTCCCGGGTAAACTTGATGCCTTTGGAATCGCCGGAGCTTTGCCTGAGGCGCTCAACCATGGAATCAACCGAGGCATCAGGAGGGGAGATTGCATCCGCAAGGAGCATCCGGACCAGCGAGTTCAAACTCGTCCCCCGAGCGCGGGCGTAGTTGCGTCCCCGTTTGAGAAGGTCATCGTCAATGGAAAGCGTCACATTCGCCATAAACACAGGTTATGTGTGCGCTGGTTGTTTGTCAAACGCGATCCCGCTTCGGCAATCCCTGTTGAGTAGACCAAACCGAAATGCAGGTTTGGAAATGACTATCAGCTGCCCAGGGCGAATGGCTGAGGCCAGACTTTCCATTTCTCGGATTTTTCCGAACCGGTTGGGATGGGCCAGAACAGCTTCACGGTAGAAGAAACGGCCTTGGTTTTATGGAATTGCAAAATGTAGTAATGTAGTTACTGTGTACCTATGAAAACCGTCAATCTTTCGATACCCGAGGATGTATGGCGGCAAGCCCGCATCGAGGCGGCCCGGCACAACACCAGTCTCAGCGGGCTCGTACGCACCTACCTCTGTGCCATGGCGGACGGCAAGGCCCCGGTTTATACCGAGGATTCCGGCACCGACCGGAAAAAGCGTTTGGACCTGCTCCGTGCCCTTCAGTCCACCGATCTGGTTCTCGGTTACGAACCTGTGCGATCCAAAACGTATGAGCGTTGAGGCCTTTCTCGACTCGAATATCCTCCTTTACGCCGCTTCAAAAGACCCTGCGGACGCTGCCAAGTCCGTCCGCGCAGCGCACCTGATCACGGAAACCAATTTTGGCGTTTCCCTGCAAGTCGCCCAAGAGTTTTATCACAACGCCCGCATCAAGGCCCGTTTGGCCATCACCGCGGAACAGGCCGAAGCCATCCTTGCTCTCTTGCTTGCCCGCCCTCTCGTCGTGACCGATGCGGATCTGTTCACCCGGGCCCGGCAAATTTGCGAGCGATACCAGCTCCGTTACTGGGACGCCGCCATCGTCGCCGCAGCCATCCGGCTCCACGCCCCCGTCCTCTACTCGGAAGACCTCTCCGATGGACAGGAATACGACGGTGTTCGCGTGATCAATCCGTTTGCAGTTCTTGAATAAAAAATCATGGTTATGAGGGGCTTTTAAACTGCAAAACGGAGTTCGATAGGATGTGCGGGATCTTCTGACCGACTCGGGCCGTGCCGGAGGAGGCTCCTGCTGTATGTTCATCTGACGATCGAGTTCCTTGGTTCACGCTCCCCCATGCTCTCCTTCCTGCGAATCCCGTTAATCTTGTTAATCCCGTCCAAAATTCCCCCTCACCTGTTTCCTGAGCAATCGGGCAGCGTTGGCCGCCGTCGCGCCTGCATGCTCTGTGACCATCAAGCGAGCTGCGGTGCCGAGTGCTGCGCCTGCTGCGGGATCCGCCAGTAGCCGCAGGACTTGGTTTTCGAGGTCGCGGGCATCCCTCACCCGGACGGCTCCTCCGGATTGAACCAAGAGATCGGCAATCCAATCGAAATTTTCGGTGTGCGGACCGAAAAGCACGGCGCGCCCGGATGCTGCGGGCTCGATCATATTCTGTCCTCCCTTCGCTGTGAGGCTTTTGCCCACGAAGACCAGATCGGCCGACCGGCAAAACGAACCCAGTTCGCCGATCGTGTCCAGCACGAGGACATCAGCGGAGTCCGGAGCGGTCGACAGGCTCCCCGACGAGCGCATGGCTACCCGCAATCCCTGCGCCGATGCGAGGCGGGAGATCCCTGCTGCGCGGCCCACATCCCGTGGGGCCAAAACCAGGAGCAGCTCGTGCCCGGAACTGCGAGCCTTCAGCATAACGGCAATCAGGATTTCCTCCTCGCCGGGGTGGGTGCTTGCGCCGAGAAGGATGCGCCGGCCGGAAACCACGAGTCGCGCGCTCCCGAGTTCAGAAATCTTCGCCAGAGCCGCGTCG
>JBGSSC010000337.1:0-5316 GCA_041737265.1 Terrimicrobiaceae bacterium
GGTGACCCACTTCGATCCATGGGGAGCGGAAGGCGGCTTCCCTGTGGATCAAAACTTTTTGCGCAGCAAAATACTTCTAATCCGGCGGCGGAGTGAGCACGTTTCTCAACGGGTCCCATTGCCAACAAACCCGCTCTTGGCACCGGCTCCCGCCGGATTAGGATTAGACCACCGTGCCCTGGCAGGAGGAACCTCGCCCTGCTGTGCACCCGAAGCAATGATCGCCCACAGCGATCTCCCTGTTTTCCAATCCGGAGGGATCGATATCCCAGAGGAAAAGCGGGTGGCCATTCCGCCATTGCATGGCGAGTTGTTGGTTGAAGTCGCAATCATAGACCTCTCCCATCCAGCCGATGCTGAGAGTGTTCCGGCACATCAATCCATCGACAGCGGCGGGATTGAAGGAGTTTCTCAACAACTTCATGTAATCCTCCAGTTTGCCATTGTTTTTCAACCACGATTTGTAGCGGGCAATCGGCATGTTGGTGATTGCGAAGAGGCGGTTGAAATCGACGTCAAAGTGCTCCTTCAATTCGCGCTTGTAGTCGGCCTCAAGATCCCTCTGATCAGGAGGCAAAAACGCACCATTCGGATTGTAAACCAGATCGAGTTGCAGGGAAGGAAGCCGCCCGTATCCGAGTTGGTTGAGTATTTGCAACCCCCGTATGCTGGCATCGAAAACGCCCTCGCCCCGCTGGGCATTCACGTTGGCAGGTTCATAACACGGCATGGATGCGACAATTGCGATGCTGTGCCCTGCCAAAAACTCCGCCATGTCTTCGTATCCGGGTTCGACAAGGATCGTCAGATTGCACCGGTCAATGATTGTATGGACCTGCGGCAGGGCACGGAGTTTTCCGATGAAATAGCGGAAATCCGGGATCATCTCGGGTGCCCCTCCTGTGAGATCGACGGTGTGAATGTCGGTTGTCTCCAGCCACACAAGAATCCGGTCAATCACCGGACGTGTGATGATTTCTTTGCGTTTGGGCCCTGCGTTCACGTGGCAGTGCATGCAGGTAAGGTTGCAGAGCTTCCCGGTGTTGATTTGAAGGATTTCCGTTCGCCCCCGCCGCAGGTCCACACCATGGTGGTGCAGGGTGGTTACGAAGCTGGCGGCGGGTGCGGATTCGAGAGGAATCATGAGGATGGAAGGAACGGGCTTATTCATGAAAGGGCTTCGTCATCGACAAGGGTGCGGAAAACGCTCCGGCAGGCTTCGCTGCCGAAGAAGGCGTCGCAGCATGCACTTTCCAGCACCTCCCCTGCCCCGCTGGATTCAGAAGGGCAGAGACAGGCGACCCAGTCGGTGACGCGGCGGGCCTGACCAAGGTTGTGAGTGACAAGCACCACGGTGCGGCTGGCTTTGAGACGCAGGATCAGGGATTCGATGGCTTCGCTGGAACGTGCGTCCAATGCGCTGGTGGGTTCATCCATGAGAATGACTTCAGGATCAGTGGCAAGGGTGCGGGCAAGGCAGAGGCGTTGTTGCTGACCGAGGGAAAGGGCCTGACCGGGTGAGCGAAGGCGATCCTTAACTTCATTCCAGAGGGAGGCTTCGCGCAGGGATTTTTCGACGACGCCGGCGGCTTCTCTGCGGGACAGGCGGCGAAGACGGCTCACACCGAAGAGGACGTTTCCCTCGATGCTGGTGGGAAAGATGACCGGTTGTTGGAAGATCATGCCGATTCGCGCGCGAAGGGCATCCGCATCGACGGTGGGACTATTGATATTGCTCCCGTGGAATTCGACACGGCCGCTGACGCGGGAACCGGGGGTCATTTCGATCATGCGGTTGAGGCAGCGCAGCAGAGTGCTTTTGCCCGCTCCGCTCGGGCCGACCAGGCCGAAGACGGTGCGAGGGGCGACCTCGAAGGAAATCTTGTCGAGGATGGTTGTGCGACCGATGGCAACGCAGAGGTTTTTGACGCTCAGAATCGTAGATTTTTTCTCACAAAGAGACACAGAGAGGGTTTCCGGTTTCCGTCCTTCCTCTGTGCCCTCCGTGCCTCTGTGTGAGCCAATGGATTTTTCAAACATGCCGGGATTCCTCGTGAAGGTTGAGCCGCAGAGGGAGTGAGGCGAGGTTGAAGCAGGTTACGAGCATGACGAGAACAAGCGCCGCTCCCCAGAGATTGGCGCGGGCATCCTCGTTGAAGGTGTCTTGGGCAAGAACGAAGATATGGTAGGGCAAGGCCAGCAACGGGCTGTCGCGAATGCCGTCGGGCATGGTCGCACCGGAGAAAACGGCGGTGACGAAAAGAATGGGCGCGGTTTCCCCGGCGGCACGTGCCAGGCCCAACAAAGAACCCGTAATCAGCCCGGTCCAGCTCTGTTGCAGCCAGACTGCGGAGATGATTTGTTCCCTGGTCAGGCCCAGCCCGGCGGCGGCCTCAATATATTTGCGCGGGACGGCAGCGAGTCGTTCAACGAGTGAAACAGCCAGCGTGGGCAGGACCATCACTCCGAGCAGGATTCCTCCGGCCAGCCACGATTTTCCCCAGTCAAAGAATTTGAGAAAGATGAGCAGGCCGAGGATGCCGAAGACGATCGAGGGAACCCCATTGATGGCATGCAGCAGGGCATCAACCGCACGGGCAGCCCGGGGACGGTTCTGGAGAAAGACCACGCGGGTAAGCCCAATGGCAAGCGCCGGCGGCACGGCAACAGCCAGCGCTGTGGCAATCAGAATGAGGGTCCCCAGAATTTGAAAAATAATTCCACCGGCAGCCCCTGCGGCTTTTGTGTCGGTGGTCAGGAAGACCCAGTCGACGGAACCCAACCCACGCAGCAACAATACGCCCAGTATGAAAGCCACCGCGGACAATGCCGCGAGTGCGCAGAGTCCGGCCGCGGCGGGCAGCAACAGGCGGAGGATTCGGCGCGATACGGTCATGAATCCGATTCCGTGTCCATTGGGGTTCGTTTCATCACTCGCTCAAGCCCCCATGCGGCGGCCAGGCAGAATCCGACCAACAGGAGCAAAAGGAGGGCCAGTCCAATGATGGCAGACCAGTGGAGGGGATCGCCGTAGGCGATGTGCGTTTCGGGTCCACCGAGTTTGCTGGTAAGTGTCTGACCCGGGGAGATCCAGGCCGTGGGGGAGAAAGGATTTCCGGGAAGCTGGTTGTCTTGTCGCCCGACGACCAGAAACACGGCGACGGTCTCACCCAAGGCTCGTCCCAGGCCGAGAAGTGATGCGGCCAGAATGCCGGGTGCTGCCTGCGGGAGTGCAACATGCAGCACGGCTTCGGCGCGGGTGAGCCCGAGTCCGCGTGCGGCAGACCGTTGAGAGGCGGGCACGGAGCGCAGGGCGTCATCAGACAGGGTGGTTATGGTGGGCAGGATCATCACCGCAAGCAGCAACCCGGCGGTGAACAGCGAATCACCGCTGATCGGATCAAAAGCGGTGAGACCATGGTAGACCCACTCACGCAGAAAGAGCACACCGAGGAGGCCGTATACCACCGAAGGCACTCCCGCTAACATTTCAATTCCGCTTTTTACAACCAACCGCAGGCCCGGCGGCAGATATTCGGCGGAAAGGATGGAAGCACCAACAGCAACCGGCACGGCGAGGACAAGAGCGATCAATGAGACCACGGTCGTTCCGTAGATCATGGCCAACGCCCCGAAGGCTTTTTCGGGATAATACCACTCCGGGGCGGTGACGAAGGATGAGCCTTGGTGGCCGAGCAAAGGAAGGCTTTGCCAAAGGAGCATAGCCAACGCACCAAGCAGCGAGGTGACGGTAACGGCCACCCCGAGGGCGCAAGACCAAAGGATCCAGCGGGGGCGGAAGACTTTGGCACACGAAGCCACCGATGGCGGAAGCACTTCAGTCATGCGCAATTTCTTTGTGCCCCCTGTGCCTCTGTGCGAGCCATGATTTTATTTCAAATCCGCCAGGCGCAGGTAGCCGTGTTTGGCGACGAGTTCCTGTCCGGCGTCGGAAAGGAGATAATCGATGAGAACCTTGGCGGCACCGGCAGGTTCTCCGTTGGTGATCACAAACAGCGGACGCGTCATCGGATAGTCCCCGCTGGCAATGTCGGGGCCGGTCGCTCCGATCACACTGCCATCATCTTTTTGGATGCCGAGTGCGAAGACACGCTGCCCATCGGCCCACGGGGTGGATACGAACGAAATTGCTCCGCGCGTGCCGGAGACTTTGGACCGGACTTCCTCATTGGCTCCGACTTCGGGGTGATTGCTCCTCGGAGCGGACTCGGGATTGCCGTAGAGCCACTTGACGAGAACTTCCCATGTGCCGCGTCCCGGCTCTTTGTTAAAGAAAACGATGCGGCAGTCCTCCCCGCCCAATTCCTGCCAGTTTGTGACTTTGCATTCATAAATTCCCCGAAACTGATCGGCATTGAGGGATTTCACACCTCCCTCCCAGACATCTTTCGACACGACAATGCTTACCGCATCCCGGCCGATGGATGTTGCGTGAAAGTCGACCAATGGGAATTTTTTGCGGTCAGCGTTGTTGAGTGGGCGGGAGGACATGCCGACATCGGCACGTCTGTCGCCCAGTCCGTTGATTCCTCCGGTGCTTCCCCCGGCGGTGTCGATGGTGATGGCGAGGTCCTTATCTTTGCGCAGCACTTCGGCCGCCTCGGAGACAACGGGGTGGACCGTGGTGGAACCGCTGACACGCAGGGTTGGCTTCTGCGCCTTGGCAACGGGAAAAAAAGAGGCGGCTACAACGACTCCAAGGAGGAGGGTTGCTGCTTTCATGCGGGTGTTTGGCACTTGTGCGCTTATCCGGCGATGAAATTCCTGACCGAAGTGCCCGTGGAGTAAGTTCCCCGGCCAGGGAGAATCAGGCCTCCAAGGACGGTGCCGGGACAGAGGCTGTTCGGGCAACCGCCGTTGACTTGAGTTCTACCGCCTGCAGACGGGGCCTTTGCCTTGTTCAAATCGTCGGTTTGATTTGGGTTCATGCTCATTGGAGAAGTCGTTGTGATGATATATTCCATCGGTGCACACTCGACGCCTCCGGAGTCAGACTGTGAAGTTTTTATCTTTCGCCCCGGGATGAACGGTTTTCATTTTTTCGAGCCGCAGCCGGCCGATGGTTCGCAAAATGATGATTCCCGCCTGCACGCTTCCCCGGAGGTTGCCGGAGATTTTGGATTGTCCGGCGGGGCGGGGATACGTGCGGACGGGGATTTCGGAGATAAGCAGCCCTTCTTCGATGGCGCGGACCTGCATTTCGACGGTCCAGCCGAAGCCGCGGTCGCGCATGTTCAACCTGCGGAAGGCGTCAGTGCGGATGGCCCGCTGGGGGCCGAGGTCGGCGAAGCGGCG
>JBGSSC010000338.1:0-4064 GCA_041737265.1 Terrimicrobiaceae bacterium
TTGGTCGCGGCAAGTGGAAACACTGGCGGGGGATGCCGCATCGACTTCAAAGAATTCCGCCCTGCCGCCTGCCCCGACAATCGACTCGCAACGTTTTGCACCGCGTTCCGCGCTGCGGCCACAAACTGCGACGCAGGCACCGGCCGCTGCAAGCCCGCCGGCGATTGCACCACCAAGAGCGCCAGTCGCGCCGATTACCACTGCCACCCGGTCACTTAAATCAAAAAGAGAGGACATCCGGATACAATGCCAAGCCCACCCCACCGGGGGCGAGTGGAATTCTTCCTAATCCGGCGTCCGCCGGATTAGAATAATTTTGCTGCGTAAAATGGAGGGAAACGCTTTGTCGTTTCCCATTATTCTTCGGGCGGCAAGTCACGGCATAGACGACTCGTGTATTTCACCCAATGGCAAGCTCTCTCCCCTTGCGGGAGCACGCACCTACTCGTCGATCCTCTCGTCCTGACGTTGATCAAGGCGTGCGAATTCATCCTCGCGGTCGCTCAAGATGCGATAGAACCATCCTTCTTCGCTGGCATGGAGGTCGATCCATCGAAGTAGTTGGAGCGCGCGAACGAGCTTTTCCTGTTGGGAGGGTTCCTGGACGTCGAGGCCCATTCCGTGGGCGGGATAGCGTCCGGCGTCAGCAATGGAAGTTAGCAACTGCCACGCGGCAAGCCGTTCGCTCCGGCTCAGGCGGATTCGTGCGGAGAGGTGATCGCCGATTGAGAAGGTCAACCGTGCGGGCAGCAAGAGAAAGTCGGGGAGCAGGTGCCATCCAAGGATCGGCTGGTCGGGCGGCGGGCGAAACCGCCTCCGCCATGCATCGACTCCCCCCCAGAGCAGAAGGACGAGCCCGATTATCGCCACAGCTGGATTCAACCATGGGGGAAATACAGCGGCCTCCCCTCGCTGGATGGTCAAAAAGAGCAGAACAGCCCCCGCAGCCACCGCATAAAAAAACAGCCATGCCAGCCACGCAAAAAAAAGTGCGCCGGCCGCGCCAAGCAGACAGTGACGGTTATGCTCGTTAATCGCCCTCCGGAACTCCCGAGGCACCGCAGTCACAACAACCCGGCGCCGCGGTAACCAGCGGGATCAATTTCTGCCGACGCGAAGCCCGCCCCTTTCAGTCTGTGAAGCACCTCAACGCGGCGGGCCAACAAAGCATCGGTTTCTTCGGGTGCCACTTGAACCAGCGCCCCGGGAGGTTCGGCATTCACCAATCGCACACGGAGAATCCGGAAGCCCATGTCCCGCAACGCTTCCTCCCCGCGTTCAATAAGCGAAACAGCCCCGGGAGTGACCCGAGTACCGTGCGGGATGCGGGAGGACAGGCAGGGCTGCGCCGGCAAATCGGCTGATTCGAGCCCGAGGGTGCGGGCGATCTCCCTGACGTCCGCTTTGCCGAGGCCTGCTTCGCGCAATGGCGCACGAATGGCAAATTGGCCCGCCGCGAGACTTCCCGGTCGCTGCGCAGGCGGGTCGTCAGCATTTTCGCCGTAGGCGAGGACCGGATACCCGCGCTCCCTTGCAAGGCGATCCATCCGGAGGAAAAGCTCGCTCTTGCAAAAATAGCACCGGTCGGGAGGGTTGGCGACATACCGGGGATCTTCGAACTCGGAAGTAGCCAACACCTCGACCGTAAGGCCCAGATTTCCGGCCTGCGCCAATGCCATCGCAAGGGACGCCCGGGGCAGACTCGGGCTGTCGGCGATGACCCCAAGCACGTTCTCCCCCAGAACCCGGCCTGACACAGCCAAAAGAAGCGAACTGTCCACCCCGCCGGAATACGCAACCATCAACCGCGGGAAACCAGCCAACAGTTTCTCGAGGTTCCCGAGCTTTGTCGCCAATGGGTGTTTCATTGCCAGTGAAGAAGGCGGCTAAAGCTCCAGCCTCGAGAAGAGCGCGTCGAGGGGCATTTGCAGGCCGATAAAAAATGAGCCGAACTCCGCATAGCGCGCACTCACCTCGTCGAAACGCATTTCGTAAACGATGTCCTTGATCTCGCTCGTTGAGTGCGCAAAGAGGGTGACACCCCACTCCATGTCATCCAGCCCGGTGGACCCGGTGATCAACTGCCGGACCCGGCCTGCGTACGTGCGGCCAACCCTTGCGTGACCCGCCATCAACTTCTTCCGCTCGTCGAATCCGAGGGCATACCAGTTCTGGCCCTCGGCCCGCCGCTTGCTCATCGGGTAAAAGCAGACCACCGGCCAGTCGGGAAGGTTCGGTTCGAGGCGGTCTTTTCCGTACTTCGCCATCCGCGTGCGGAATGCCGTCATCTTCTCTTCATGGGCCGGAGTTCCGGCGACCAGTCCCTCTTCCGAGGAGAGGCTTGCCGCGTATTCCTCTTCGGACGTGGTGTATTCACTCCGTTCGGTCATGGAGAGGTAGGCAAACTCGGCAGAGAGGATATCGGGTCCGAGAGAAAGCGCCAGGCGCTTGGAGAACGAGTCGGCGGCGTGCAGATCGGGAGTCACCAGCATGAATCCCAAATCGGACTTCGGCGTCACCACGCTGAAGACCAGCAACTGGGTCTTCGGCTCGCTGCGGATTTCCTGGACAATTTCGGAGAGCGCCGTTTTCGCGGCGATTTTGGAAGCGGCATCGAGGAGATCCCACTGGCCGTGCTCAACCTGAAAGAAGAGATGGACGACGTGGAGACCCTCATTCGGGAGGACGGGTTCGGTTGGATGTGGCATCAGATTCAAAGAGTTGGAGATTACGGTCCAAAAAACGGTTGCAATCCATCCGCCTGGACCTAGTTTCGACGTTCACAAGATATTGACCTATGGCTGAAGTCGCAAACAAGTATGCAGATAATATTGGTGGCAAGTTCTACGTGGATGACCAGTGCATCGACTGCGACCTTTGCCGTGAGACCGCTCCCGCCAATTTCAAGCGCAACGATGACGGCGGTCACAGCTTCGTTTACAAGCAGCCTGAGACGCCCGAGGAAGAGGCACAGTGTCAGGAAGCTCTCGAAGGCTGCCCGGTCGAGGCCATTGGAAGCGACGGGGAATAACTTCCCAGCCTGCTAGCGCCATGCGTGCTCAGCACGTCCGAAGCCTCCTGCTCGAAGAATGGCGGGGGCTGCCCGAGCCGCCTGTGGGATTGGACCGCTGTGTGCCGCTTGCGGATGCCTTGTCCGCGCTCATCCCGAGGCTCGGCCTCACCGATCGCCTCAATGAGGAGGAAATCCGCACGGCATGGCGGGAAATCGTGGGCGAATTCCTCGCAACCCATTCCGAACCCCGTGCCCTCCGCGGCGGAATCCTCACCATCGGGGTCCTTCAGCCCACCGTGCGCTATGAACTCGAGCGTTCGTGGAAAAGCCGGATCCTGGAAAAGCTCCGCGAACGCTTCGGAGCCGCAAAAATCCGGGGGATTCGATTCCAATGATCCGCAACCTCCTCCTCGACTGGTCCGGCACGCTTGCCGATGACCTCGGCCCGGTCCTCAGTGCCACAAACGCCATCTTCCGCCACTACGGGCGGGCGGAGTTCACCTTAGAGGAGTTCCGTGAAAAATTCCGGCTCCCGTTCTCCGGTTTTTACACCGAGCTTCTGCCCGAGGCGACGGACGAGGGATTGGAGGCTCTCTACGAACGCTTTTTCCTCGGGCTCAACGACGATGTCGAACTCCTCCCGGGAGCACTCGATTTCCTGGATTACTGCCGGAAGACTTCCCGCCGGATTTTTCTTCTGAGCACGATCAAGGCCTCGCACTTTGAGCTTCAGGCAACAAGGCTCGGCGTACGCGGCCACTTCGACCACGCCTATGTTGCCATCAAAGACAAACGCGAAAAGATCCGGGAGATCCTCGTCACCCACTCGCTGGACCCCGCAGAAACAGCCTTCGTCGGCGACATGGTCCACGACATTGAGACAGCCCACCATGGCGGAGTCCTCTCGATAGCGGTCCTCACCGGTTTTGATCCGGCGGAGAAGCTTCTCCCGGCCCGGCCCGATGTCATCTGCCAAAACCTCGCGGCGGTGCAGAGGTTGCTCGGCTGAGCGCGTGAGTCCCTTTGGGAAACGATGAAACGTTTCCCTCCA
>JBGSSC010000347.1:0-1757 GCA_041737265.1 Terrimicrobiaceae bacterium
TTCAACTTTCGAGTCGTAGGCGACTGGACTTGATTGATTCACTGTGTCAGGGAACGTAGGGAGCAGCTGCCGCGGACGCAAGTTCTATACCGAAGCCAACCTTTCCCTCTCCAGCGTGGTGATCATTCCGATTTCCACCCGCCCCGGCGTGATCTGGCCGCTGCGTCTGGCCATGCCGCGTATCAGGGGGATGAAGCCCGGGTTTTTGGTTCTGCCCGGCATCCGCCAAGTCAGCAAAGCCCGTTTGCATAACGAAACCGGCACTGTGGATGACGGGTTCCTGAAGGACGTCACTGAAGCGCTCAGCGTCTATCTTGGAGAGTAATCCTGATCCGGCGGAAGCCGGTGCCTAGAGGGGGTTAGTTGGCAAAGGGATCCGGCGAGAAACCTGCGCCGTCGCCTCCGGATCCCTCAAATCAATGAACTGTTCCACTCCAAGTCCGACAGGACACTAGAAACACCCCACCGCCGATGGCGGCACAAGGGGGCGTGTGCTTGTAAGGCGGCTGATCAGACGGTCGTAGTGCTCATGGCCGCGCAGGATTTCGATTTCAACGCGCAAATAATAAACGGGGATTTCCGGTTCAAGGATGCGGGGGATGCGTACTGCGTCCTTCTCCGTGGTGATGATCGCGTCGAGCGAGCGCTTGCTGCAGCGCCGGATGAAGTTTTCCACCTCGCGGTGGGAGAACCGGTGGTGGTCGGTGTAGGACTTGGCGATGACGACTTTCGCTCCGAGGCCCCGAAGCGCGCCCTCAAAGCTTTCAGGCATTGCGATTCCGCAAAGTGAGCCAACTTTCAAGCCCCGGAGAAGGTCCAGGTGTTCGACCTCACCCGTCACAAAATTCCGCAGGTGGACCGGACGGTGGGCGCATTCGATGATATCTGCGGTGCGGTTATGGCGGCGGATGCGTGCAATGAGCTCAACATTGTCGCCGGAGTCACATTTCGTAATAAAAATATGGGTTGCGCGGCGCAGATGGGCAGGCGGTTCCCGGAGGGTGCCCCGGGGAAGCAGGTACTCGTTTCCGAACGGGGCCTGGCGGTCAATGAGAGCGATCTCGATGCTGTGACGCATGCGCAGGTATTGAAAACCGTCGTCGAGGAGCAGCGTGTCCGCCCCGAATTCCTCCACTGCGTAATGGCCGCTTTTCACACGGTCGCGGTCCACGAGTACCACCACGCCACGCAAGTTGGTCGCGAGCATGAACGGTTCGTCCCCCGCCACCCGCGAGTCCAGAAGGAGCGATACGCCGTCCGAAACAATGCGCGGGGCAAAGACCTTCCGGCGTTTGAAAAATTTTTCCCAAAGGCGCACGGCTAGCGGCCGGGGGACACTTTTGTATCCGCGGCTGAGGATGGCGACTTTGCGTCCTCCGGAATGGAGGGCGCGGGCGAGCATTTCCACGACGGGTGTCTTGCCGGTTCCTCCGACGGTGAGATTTCCGATACTGATGACGAGGCAGCCCGCCGAATGCGGTCGCAGGTAACGCTGGCGGTAAAGCCAAAGCCGCGCGGAGACAATGAGCGAATAAATCCAGGAGAGGGCCTGCAGCAGCCACCGCAGCGCATCGGCACGGCGCCCATAGCGCCGCCCGAGAATGACATCGATCGCGAAGGTTTCGAGCCCTTCGAACCAGCGTCTCACGCGGCCGAAGAGATCCGGACGCCGCTGTTGTCGGCGCGGGCACTGACAGCGGTGGCGTGTTGGAGTCCCGATGCGGAAAGCATGGCGGCGGCAATTTTTTCCGGGGCTC
>JBGSSC010000038.1:0-1958 GCA_041737265.1 Terrimicrobiaceae bacterium
GGGTCGGGCGGAGCGTGATCCGCAGTGCCGCCCGCCTGACATACAAAGAGGCGTTCCAGCGCCTCGGCAAGCCGCCTACGGACGAGATCTCCCGCCGCCTGCATGCCGCATGGGGGCTAGCATCCCTGCTTCGCGAACGCCGTTTCAAGGCGGGGTCCCTGGACCTGGATTTCCCGGAAGTGAAGGTCTGGCTGGATTCCAAGGGCCGTCCTGACCGCTTGGAAAGGGTCGAGAATGATATCTCGCACCAACTGGTGGAGGAGCTGATGCTCCTTGCAAATGAAACCGTCGCCCGTGAGCTCAAGCTGCAGCGTCAGCCGACAGTTTACCGGATCCATGAGAAACCCGATGCCGACCGGTTGGCGGAATTCCGCGAGACCGTGGCCGCTTTTGGCGTGCGGTGCGGCGACCTGACCAACCGCTCGGAACTCCAACGCCTGATCGCCGGAGTCCGCGGCCAGCCCTTCGAACACGCCGTCAAAATCGGGTTGCTCAAGAGTCTCAAGCGCGCACGCTACGCCCCCGAGCCGGAAGGCCACTACGGCCTGCACAAAAGTGACTACACCCACTTCACCAGCCCGATCCGCCGCTACGCCGACCTCATCGTCCACCGCGCCCTGGAACGGCGTCTGGGCCTTGTAAAAAAGGGACCGGACTCGGGAGCCCTCGCACCGCTCGCAGAACATATCTCGACCACCGAACGCGTGGCCTCCGATGCCGAGCGCGAAGCGGTACGCCTCAAAAAACTCGAGTATTTCCGCGACCAGATGGGCGGTGGCAAAAAATCGACCACCTTCTCCGCGCGAATCCTCGAGGTCCGCAACTACGGCCTTCTCGTGGAACTGCCCGATTGCCTGCTCTCAGGCCTTATCCACGTCTCCGCCATCGAGGGGGATTTTTTCGTTTACGACCGCCAGCGGGGCCGGATGGTGGGACGGCGCTCAAAACGGGTTTTCCAGGCAGGGGGCGAAATTCAGGTGGCTGTCGCCAAAGTCGACATGTTCAAGCAACAAGTGGACTTCCGCCCGGTTTGAAAAATTGAGTTGTCTGCGGCCCGTCGCGGGTTCTTTATAGAGGGTCTCTCCGTTACCAATGGAAAACATCATCGAATCCCGGGAACTCCAAATCGAACGCAAACATTTCTTCATCGAGTTCCGCGAGAACGACCGCGGGCGCTTCCTGCGCATCACCGAGGAGGCTCACGGCCGCCGCAACACGGTGATCATTCCAAGCACCGGGCTTGAGGACTTCGGCCGGTTGCTCAACGAGGTGCTTTCCGCCAGCGCCGCGCACGCCTGAGTCCAAGCCGCTTCGCCTCCTTTTTCAACACCCAATCCCTTTATGTCAAAAAAAGCCAAACCAGCAAAGACCACCAAGACACCCGATCGCGCGAGCGCGCGCAAAGGCAAATACGTTTACTCATTCGGAGACGGCAAAGCCGATGGCGACGGAAAGATGAAGCCCCTCCTCGGTGGCAAAGGCGCGAACCTCGCCGAGATGACACGCATCGGGCTTCCGGTGCCTCCCGGGTTCACGATCAGCACGGAAGTCTGCACCTACTTCTACGCAAACAAGCGCTCCTATCCGAAGGAACTCCAGTCCCAGATCGAAGCCGGAGTCCGCAACATGGAAAAAATCATGGGCACCAAATTCGGCGACGCTGCCGGTTTCCCTCTCCTGGTCGCGGTCCGATCCGGCGCTCGGGATTCGATGCCGGGCATGATGGACACGATCCTCAACCTCGGCCTTAACGACGAAACTGTTGTCGCACTCGCCAAAGCCACGGGGAACGAACGTTTCGCATGGGATTGCTACCGCCGCTTTGTCCAAATGTACGGCGATGTCGTCCTCGGCGTCCAAAAACGGGAAGGGGAAGACCACGAGCCTTTCGAGACCGTCATCCACGAATTCAAGCACGACAATTACCACTCGGACATCGTCGACAGCGACCTGACCGC
>JBGSSC010000388.1:0-3146 GCA_041737265.1 Terrimicrobiaceae bacterium
GGAACAGGAGGAGATTTATTTCATCGTGGAAGGAACCGGTGAGATGTGTCTCGGTGCAGAACGCCAAACAGTGACCACGGGTCAGGCGGTTTACATCCCGCCCGGCATCTTTCATCAACTCACGAATACCGGTAGCACGCCTCTAAGGATGATTTATTGTTACGGACCCGCGGGAGATGTCGCCCACTGGCGGCAGGAACTTGATGGAACTCTGCCAAAAGCCGGCGTGGATGTGCCGTCTCTGCCGGAGGGTGCACGACCTCAATGCGTGGCAAAACCGGGGGAAGAATTGCCTCACGCAAAGGAGGCAAAATAGTTCGAACTCTCTCCCCCTTCGCATCCTTCCCCTCCTTTGCGTGAGGCAAATCTTATGAAAAAACATACCATCGGCATCATCATGAACGGCGTCACGGGACGCATGGGTACCAATCAACATTACATCCGCTCGATCCTCGCAATCCGCGAGCAGGGTGGAGTCAAAATCAAAGACGGAGAGGTGATATGGCCCGAGCCTGTGTTGATCGGACGCAATGAGGCGAAGCTCGCGCAGTTGGCTGCCATGGGAGAGGGAATCCGCTGGACGACCGACCTCGACAAGGAGCTCGCTGACCCGAAAAACACCATCTACTTCGACGCCCAGACCACCGGCCGCCGGGCCGACGCTGTGAAGAAAGCCATTGCCGCCGGAAAGCATGTCTATTGCGAAAAACCAACGGCTGTCTCGATGGCTTCCGCCCTCGATCTCTACCGGATTGCCACGACGGCGGGGGTCAAAAACGGCGTCGTTCAGGACAAGCTCTGGCTTCCAGGCCTCCGGAAACTTCAACGACTGAAGGAACAGGGATTTTTTGGAAAGATCCTCAGTGTGCGGGGTGAATTCGGCTATTGGGTCTTTGAAGGATCGAGCGTGCCTGCGCAGCGTCCGAGCTGGAATTACCGCAAGGAGGACGACGGGGGAATCATCGTCGATATGCTCTGTCACTGGCGCTATGTGCTGGACAATCTTTTCGGTGAGGTGAAGAGCGTTTCCTGTCTCGGGGCCACGCACATTCCCGAGCGGGTGGATGAGGCCGGCAAGGCCTACGCATGCACGGCCGACGATTCCGCCTACGCGACGTTCGAGCTGCAAGGGGGAGTCATTGCGCATTTCAACTCCAGCTGGACCGTTCGGGTGCGGCGTGATGATTTGCTTACGCTTCAAGTGGATGGCACCCACGGGTCGGCGGTCGCCGGACTACGTGAGTGCTATGTTCAGCATTACGGGAACACACCCAAGCCGGTTTGGAACCCCGACATCGCCCAGCCGATCGATTTCTTTGGCGGTTGGAGCAAGGTTCCCGATCAGGAACCCTACGACAACGCCTTCAAGGTGCAGTGGGAATTGTTTCTGCGACACGTGGCGCTCGACGAGCCATTTCCGTGGACTTTGTTGCAAGGTGCCAAAGGAGTTCAGCTCGCCGAACTCGGCATCCAAAGCTGGGAACAACGCCGATGGCTCGACGTGCCCCCAGTTTCCTAATCCGGCGGGAGCCGGTGCCAAGGGTGGGTTTGTTGGCAAAGGGGATCCGGTGAGAAAGACGTTCCTTTGCCGCCGGATTAGAAGATTTTGCTTCGCAAATGAGGCAGAACAAAAACCGGACCACGGTCTCCATGGATGCACAGGGACATCAGCTCCATAACTTTATCTTCTGCATCCCTTTGCTTCCTTCCCCTCCTTGGAAAGCCTGGCCGGCGCTTTGCGTCCGTTGCAGGCGTGAGGCACTGCATTGTTTCCGGAAGTCTTTGCCTCCATTGAGATAGGAGCGTCGGCGGGAGGCGAAGCCAACCTGCTGGTCAAAGAGTCCGACTTTTGCAAGATTGGGCCGTGGTCGCCCGGACCTCATCCATGATCAGTCTCCTTCTCGTCGTGCCCCTTGGGTACTTGATGATTTTGACCGTCCTCTATTTTCGGCAGGATCAGATGGTTTTCTTCCCTACGCGGGAGACCGAACCGAACCTGGATAAAATGGCTGCTGCGGAGGACTTCGAGCCATGGAAAAATGCCCGGGGTGAGCGAATCGGCTGGCAATCCCGGGGCGGTGACCCCTCACAGGTTCTATTGATTTGCGGGGGAAATGCCGGCCATGCGCTCAATCGTGCCTACTTCCGCCCGTACCTTTCCAAGCAGGGTTTCGACTGGAAGGTTTTCATCGTGGAATATCCCGGCTACGGTGCACGCGACGGATCGCCCGGCGAAAAATCCCTCACGGATGCCGCCATCGAAGCTCTGGACATTCTGGCGGAAACTCCAGGGCGAACGATCCGCGTCCTGGGGGAATCGCTCGGCAGCGGCGTGGCCAGTGCCGTGGCGGCTGCCAGGCCCGCCAAGGTTGCGGGGCTGGTTTTGGTGACGCCCTTTGACTCGCTGGTGAGCGCTGCGGGCTTCCACTACCCATGGCTCCCGGTCTCGTTGTTGCTGCGGACAAAGTTCGATTCGGTGAAAAATCTGAAATCCCACCCCGGCCCTGTCGCCTTCATCCTTGGCGAGGGCGACTCCACCGTGCCGGAGGCGCTGGGGGAAAAATTGTATGGAAGCTTTCCGGGTCGCAAGAAGCGGTGGCTGGTGCCCGGCGCTGGCCACGATTGCTCGGACTTTATCGGCACGGAATGGCGGCAGGTTGCAGGATTTTTGGAGGGCAAATGAAGCTCAGTCCCGGATTTGACCAGGCGGAAGATCCAAGGTAGTTTCGCCATCATGAAACCAACTCGTCGCGGATTTCTCAAAACGGTGGCAGGCGCAGTCGGGGCGGCCCCCTTGCTCGGATTCGATTTGGCCCGTGCGGAACCGCTATCTGTTCCGAAGCGGAAATTTGGACGTCACGATGAAATGGTAAGCGTGGTCGGTCTCGGCGGCCAGACTTTGGGTGCGGCGGAGAGCATCGAGGAAGCACGGCGTATCGCGCGGCATGCGATTGATGTCGGCATCACTTTTTTTGACAACGCATGGGACTACCTCGGTGGCAAAGCGGAGGAATGGATGGGCTATGCGATAGCCGATGGATGGAGAGACAAGGTTTTTTTGATGACGAAGGTCTGCACACACGGGAAACCCCTGCCGGAAGGCGGAAAAGAGGGGGCGATGAAGATGCTGGAGGAATCACTCAAGC
>JBGSSC010000412.1:0-2629 GCA_041737265.1 Terrimicrobiaceae bacterium
GGATTGTGCTCTTCAGCGCCCTCTTCCTCGGCGGGATCGGATTCTATGACGACTGGCTCAAGGTGACCAAAAAAAGTTCTGCGGGAATCAGCAGCCGCCTCAAATTCGGCCTGCAGTGCCTGCTTGCCCTCGGCTTCACCGCATTTTTTCTGCTTGATCCGAAGACTTCGGACCTCGCTCAGAGCATCTACGTCCCGTTTTTCAAAGATCCCCTCGTGACCGGCATGGGGGCTCTGACCTTTCTCTTCTTCCTGCTCGTGATCGTTGGCACGTCCAATGCGGTGAACCTCACTGACGGTCTCGATGGACTGGCGATCGGATGCACGGCGACGGTGGCAAGTGCCTACGCTGCCCTGGCATACCTGGCAGGCAACTCGAAAGCCGCTGCCTACCTGCAGATTCCGTTCGTTCCATTTTCCGGGGAGCTGGCGGTTGTTTGCGGGGCTCTCCTTGGCGCCTGCATGGGGTTTCTCTGGTGGAACGCTTATCCTGCGAGGGTGTTTATGGGCGACACCGGCTCGCTGGCGATCGGCGGAATGCTTGGTGCGGTGGCCATTTGCTGCAAGCAGGAGATCCTGCTCGTGATCGTGGGGGGAGTGTTTGTCATGGAGGCTCTCTCGGTAATCCTTCAGGTGGCGAGCTTCAAACTCACCGGAAGGCGGATCATCAAGATGTCACCTCTCCACCATCACTTTGAACTCAGCGGCTGGAAGGAGAACACGGTCATTGTGCGCTTCTGGATTATGTCCATCCTGTTCGCCTTGCTCGGGCTGGCATCCCTCAAACTGCGATGATCTATCCTGGAAAATCAGCGGTCGTGCTAGGTCTCGGCGGGAGCGGCGAAGCTGCCGCCACTTTGCTTGCGGAGGAGGGTGCCCGGGTTACTGTCTGTGAGAGTGCCCGTACGCCCGCGCTCGAATCCAGGGCGGAAGCACTGCGTGCCCTTGGTGTGAGAGTCCTCTTCGGCCACGAAGCTGAGATGGATGCTTCACACTATGACGTGTGCGTGATCAGTCCGGGCATCGACCCTTCGGTGCCACTCGTTGCCAATGTTGCCTCGAAACGGATCCCCATGATCGGCGAAATCGAGTTGGCCTACCGCCAGTGTCTTTGTCCGGTCGTTGCCATCACGGGCACAAATGGAAAGACGACCACCACCGAGTTGACCACGGCGATGTTGCAGGGTGCAGGGCTGAAAGCCGCTGCCAGCGGGAATATCGGACTGCCATTCTCAAAAGCTGTCCGTGAGAGCGGTTCTCTCGATGTGATGGTTCTCGAAGCGAGTTCCTTCCAACTGGAAACGATCCGGGATTTCCGTCCGAAAGTTGCCGCGTGGCTCAACCTGAGCCCCAACCACCTCGACCGCTACCACGACGTGGCGGAATACCGCGCTGCAAAACTCCGGATCTTCGAAAATCAAACATTCGAGGATTTTGCCGTGGTCAATGCCTGTTCCGACCTGCCCGAGCTCCCGTCCCGCCGGTTGACATTTTCCGCGATGAAGCCCGACGCAGCTTTTGCGCTGAAGGGTTCCACAATCACGCACCACGGAAGAGACGTGCTCGATCAGAATGCAACCCGGCTCCGTGGCGTGCACAACGCCGAGAACCTCATGGCTGCGCTCGCCATCGGACTGGCTCTCGGAGTCGACCTTCCCAAACTTGCCGATGCGGTGCGCGACTACACACCTCCCCCGCACCGATGTGAATTCGTGCGCGAGAGGCACGGGGTCCTTTGGATCAACGATTCGAAGGCAACCAATCTGGATGCGGTTGAGAAAGCCATCCTCTCACAAGATAAGCCCATCCTGCTCATCGCCGGCGGCAAGGACAAGGGATTCGAGTTCGGTCCGCTTCTGCCGCTCGTCCGCCAGAGGGTGCACACTGCAGTGCTTATCGGCGAGATGAGCGGGCGGATCGCCCGCGACTGGCCTGGCGTCAACTGCCTGCTTTCCGGGACGCTCGAGGAAGCAGTCAGGCTGGCGGAGACCAACGCTTCAGCCGGCGACATCGTGCTCTTCTCCCCCGGAACGTCCTCGTTCGACATGTTCCGAAGCTACATCGAACGCGGCAACTGCTTCAAAGCCGCCGTCGCCAAACTGGCCCCTGCAACCAATCACTTGATCACAACCTGAAAAAGCCATGCCCATGAAACCGAAACGCACAGTAAAAATCGCTCTGAGGAAGCCGCCGCGTCGTGCCGAACCCAAGCTGCGGGCCCGTGCAGCCGTTGCCGAGGATGACTATGATGTCGAGGATTATGAGGCCGAAGCCGAGCCGAACATGCGATTTTCCCATGCATTGTTCGTGGTGCTCGTATTGCACGTGATTGCGGTGGCGGGCGTCTTTGCATTCAACTCGATCAAGGCCGGCCAGTCGGGAGCTTTCGCGAAAGAAGTTGCCGAGGCCACCGCCAAGCCATCGCCGACGGCCTCAGCCCCTGCTGCGAAGCCTTTGCAGGACGGACGCAGCCACACGGTCGCCGCCGGAGACACGCTCACCAGGCTGGCAAGCCAGTATGGAACGAGTATCGAAGCCATTGAGCGCGAAAACGGGATCAGCACGTATTCACTGATCAGAGTCGGACAGGTGCTGAAAATTCCCGATCCCGGGAAAACCCTCCCGGCCGC
>JBGSSC010000416.1:0-1764 GCA_041737265.1 Terrimicrobiaceae bacterium
GGTGGAGGGCCGAGTACCGCGACGAGGTTTTGCATGTCCTCGTAGACAGTGCCATCCGGTTTTTTGAATTGCAGGCTGTAGGTGATCATTGCGTCCCCTTCCGGAGTCAGCCCGTCGGTAGCAAACATCAGGGCCGGAAAAACGATCTCACCACGGAGAAATGTCGTTCTCCGCCTGAATTCCGGAGCCTCGGGGTTGGAGGGATTGTTCCACTCCGCCAGAAAGGACTCCGGGTTGTCCGCAAGCGCTACCCAGAGGAAAAGTCCGTCCTTACGATAAAGGGCCTGATCGGATTGGACCAGAAGAGCGTCGTCGGCACAGAACGCCTTCGAAAGGCAAACAAGCAGCGAGGTCAGGAGAAGTCGGCGCATACATCGCAGATTCTGTCCGCTCGGAACTTGGAAATGCAACCATTCATTGGCTTTACCTTTTATGGAAACTCACGCACAATTATCTGCGTGATTTCTGATCGCCAGCCCACGGCAGGTCCTTCCTCTGCCTTGCCCTATACCGACACGAAACCGGTGGGCGCACCGGACTTCTATTTTGCAATCAACTCCACTTTTCGTTTTATTGAACAAAAGCTCGGTCGGGATGGCCTTCTGAGGTATTGGAAAGATCTAGGTACGCGTTACTTCGCACCCGTCACGAAATCATGGGTGGACGGCGGTCTCGATGCCGTCTCCGGATATTGGCGTGCCTTTTTTGATGCGGAGCCGGATGCCGATGTCTCCGTTGAGCGCGGACCGGACCGGGTTACTCTTACGGTGAGACAGTGTCCTGCCATTCACCATTTGCGAAGGGGGGGCAGAGAGATTGTTCCTGACTTTTGTGAGCATTGCTTCTGGGTGAGTGATGCCATGGGAGAACCGGCCGGCCTTACCGTCCGGATAGCGGGGGGCAATGGATCCTGCCGCCAGGAATTTCTCATGGCGGGTGCGACCCCGGAGCAAAACTTAAACCTCATTAATCGCTGCTCATGATCGGAACCTACGACTTTTGCGGCCATTACGAGTTCACTTTCGCGTGGCTTGATTCCGAAGGCGGGATTGATTTGGTCCGGGACTACTGGCTCGAAGCGATCAGTCTGGATTCGCAGAGCCACGCCCGCGATTTGATTGTTCCCGGGGGCATCGAGGGGATGAAGAAATACTGGACCCATACCCTGGACGAAGAAGCCGCCGGATATGCCTTCACTTCCGACAGCAACCGCTTTCGCATCGACATGCACGAATGTCCATCCAAAGGCTTTCTGATCAGGAACGGGCTCAAACAATACCCGGACTATTGTGACCATTGCATCGGTTGGGTTGGTCCTGTGATGCGGGATGCCGGCTTCGTGGTTGACCACGACCACGACCACTGCGGCAGGTGCTGGTGGGAGTTTCGCAAAAAGGACGACCCGACCAGGCCGTCCAATACCGGCGAGTTTGCGGGCGAACGGGACGTGCGATGCAACCCTGCTTGGAACCACGAGCATATCGATTCCTTCCAGCGAGCCGTGGATGATACGGAGAAGCGACCCGGCACGGTCTAACACCTTGCGGGACTTGTCCAAGGGCGGCGGGCAGCCGGAGGATATAGCGCCTTTGCAACCCCTCATGACCCTCGCTCAGACCCTCCACTCCTGGACCGAGCCCATGGCCGCTATGTGGCGCTTTACAAAAAACAATGGCATCGCCGAGGGCCTCCATCGCAAGATGAAACTTGTCCAACGCCGCGCCTACGGCTTCAAAAACTTCAACAACTACCGCCTCCGCGTCA
>JBGSSC010000421.1:0-5922 GCA_041737265.1 Terrimicrobiaceae bacterium
ACCGTTGATGTCGGTTGCGGTAACCGTGATGGACGCGTTGCCGCTCGCGCCTGGCACGCGCGTGAGCGTGACGGAACTTCCGGTCAGGGAGGCGGTAATTGCTGCCGGATTCGAGTTTTCCAACGCGAAGGTCAGAACCGATGGTGCGCTTGTCCCATCCGGATAAACCGGCGAGGGCGTCACGGAGAGCACGGCGACGAGGTTTCTTTGAAGCACGTTCGATTGCCCGGTCTCCATGTCGCGGAGCGGGATTTGATCGAATGTCCCGCCCGCGTTGAAAACAGGCACCGCCGCAATGGCGTCAACGACCTGCATTCCGGTGCCGAGGACCCGGGCAAAGACGGTGAAGCCGCCATTCTGGTTGTCGAGGTTCTCGCTGTTGTCGGCCAGATTCACGAACCACTGATTCGTCGCGCTGTTGGGATTGCCGCCGAGTTTCGCCATCGCGACGGTTCCGCGGGTGTTTGAGAGATTGTATTCATTGACCACCGGCGCGTTGGTGGGAATCGATTGGGGAGGCAGGGTCGCAGTGAACCCTCCGGTTTGAACCACAAACCCCGGAACCGACCGGTGCACGAGGGCGTTTGTGTAGGCTCCCGCCTGCTGATAGGTGAGAAAGTTTTGAACAGTTGCAGGGGCCACGTCGTCGAGGAGTTCCATGCTGAAGTTGCCCGAAGTCGTGTTCACACGCACGATCTGCCCGTCCACCCCGGGCAACCCGAAGAAATCTGCAAGGTCCAAAACCACAATGGATGCCGCCCCCACTTGCTGGGCCGGAATCGGAGCAGAGATTGCAGGAACCGTCGCCAGGGAAGCCCCTGCCGTAAGCAGGAAGCCAATGATACCAAGCGCGGCGCGTTGAATGGAGAGTCTGAGGTCGGGGATCATGCAGGTTCGTTGTTCTGCCTCTCCTGGAAGCCCTTGGCACCCAATAGAGACATAATCTTCAATGTTCCCCTCCTGTACAATTCTGCAACCGAAAAGTGGTGAGCTGATCGAATTGCCCACGCACCCACCCGCCCCGCCCGCCGGATTAGTATTTTTCGCAATTTTTGAAAGTGGGGGCGTTGAGGTCCCGGGGGGAGATGATGGGGTCGACTCCGACCGGCATGGGCCAGTCGATGGCCAGTTCCGGGTCGTTCCAGAGAAGGGTCCGCTCGTCTTCCGGCGAGTAATAATCGGTGCACTTGTAGTGGAAGTCGGCCGATTCGCTTACGACGAGGAATCCATGGGCGCAACCGGGGGGAGCCCAGATGCGTTCGTGGCATTCGGCGGTGAGGAAGCGTCCGTCCCACTGGCCGAAGCTGGGAGACGATTCCCGAAGGTCCACCACGACGTCGAAGATCACGCCGCTGGAAACCCAGACGAGTTTTCCCTGGGCCTTGCCATTGACCTGATAATGGAGTCCGCGGAGGACGTGTTTGGTGGAGCGGCTGTGGTTATCCTGCACAAAGTTGAAATCGAGCCCGATCTCCGAGTAGGCCTTGCGGTTCCACATTTCGAGGAAGAACCCGCGGCTGTCCCCGAAGACCTTCGGGATCAGAACGAGAGCATCGGCAATCTTGAGTGGCTCAACTTTCATGGCTGCAACCTCAAAAATTTATCAGGAAGGAAAGGAAGACGAGGCATTTTCAGAGCCGGGGAGGGAGCCGCAGATTGACGCGGATTTCCACAGATTGCTGAAGAAGATCCCGCCCCTTCAGGATCGTGAATAATCTGTGAAGATCCGCGCAAATCCGTGGATAACATGCGCGGGGTTTAGATATCCTCGGGGTGCGAGGCGTCGACGGTAACCCGGATCCCCCCGCGCGAGGCGAATTCGCCGTGGACAGTGACGCGTCGGGGATTGCAGGCGGCGACGAGGTCCTCGAGGATGCGGTTGACGATTTCCTCATTGAAGCTGCGGGTGTGGCGGTAGGAGGCGAGGTAGAACTTGAGCGACTTCGTCTCGATGCAGAGGTCGGCGGGGACATAGCGGATGCGGATTGTCGCGAAATCGGGCTGGCCGGTGACCGGGCACATCGAGGTGAATTCCGGGCAATCGAACTGGATCCAATAATCCCGCTTCGAGTGGCGGTTGGCAAAGGTCTCCAGCGTGGCGGAGAGGGGGGACGCCGGGTAGGCTGCGGCGGATTTGCCAAGAAGGCGGAATGACGGCTTGGATGGTGGCTTTTTTGGTTTCATGGACGGGCGTGGACCCGCCCCTTATCGCTTGGATCCGGCGCTTCATGCACACCATTTTTTGATCCCTCAAAATCCGGCAAAGTGTCCATCCCGGTTTTGTGCGTGGAGTCCGCCATGCATTTCGCACAGCAACCCATCCTGCCTCTTCGCTCGCTTTGTGGGATGACTTCGGCGATAATGGAGGTGTGCGTGCCGATCATCTGCTTTTTCGAACATTGGCTGCGCTTGCTTTCGCATTCTGTCCCCCGGCCCAGGGAGCCATAACTGCCGGCGTCGATTTCCCCGATCGCATTGTTCTGGGGAATGGTGAACTGGCTTTGAACGGGACGGCGGTTCGCGGCTTTTTCGGCGTGAAGGTTTATGCGGCGGGGCTTTATCTGTGCAGTGTCAGTTCGGACGCCGAAGGCATCATGCTCCTCAATCACGCTGCGAAGCGCTTGAGAATCGTGATGTTGCGGGTCGTGCCCGAGGACAAATTCGCCGCGGCCGTGCGTGAAAACATTGACCAAAACTTCAGTGCGGCGGAGAAGCAAAGGTTCGCCGGAGAGCTCGACACGTTTTTCAAAGGCTTTGCGGGCGGCGCGGAACTGGTCAATGGGTCGGAAGTCCACATTGACTATCTTCCCGGCGAAGGGACGGTCGTAACAGTGGCCGGCCGGACGCTTGCAACGATCCCCGGCCGTGAATTTTACCATGCCCTCTTGCGGTTGTGGATCGGGAAGCCCCTGCAGGCCTCGATTAAAGCCGGCCTGCTCGGCATCAAGTGACCGACACGACAACACTCACTGCGCTTCCGCGGGATACACATCCAACGAAAAACCCTCAATTCCTTATGATAAAAAGCCTCTGCCTTCCGTCCCTCGCTCTGCTCATGCTTCTTCCGGGCTGCACGCACTACTCCGTTGTGCGGGAACATCGAAATACGGCCGCGCTTGCCACCACGGCCCAACAACGCACTCTGGCAATCGCCCAGGAGGGCAAGAAAGCAGATCCCCTGGTCCAAATCGGAGGCTACTTGGACGCCGCCAATGAGGCCCGCCTCCGCCTTGCTGCCGATCCCACCAATGTCCTTGCACAAAGTGACTACAATTTTTCGGTGGCCCGGGTCGTCGAGATTGTTTCCAGGCAGAACCTCGAACCTTGGAAGAGCCCGCTGGTTTGCCCTTCGGCATCGGGGGCTCCATGGAAGTTGAGCCTCGTTCCGCCGGATCCGCGCCCGCAGTTTCATCCCTCCAAACTGGACTTCACGCCAACCGACAGGCTGTCATTCCATGGCAAACTGGTCGGTGAGCGAACGATTGCCACCGGCCTGGGGGCACCGGTTGTTGCGAAGGGAAAAGGCCCGCCCCCCGCACCGGGCAGCATGGTCGGCAGCGGACGCGACATGTTCTATGGCCTCACGGCGGCGCTGAAATTTTCCGGCCGGAACTGCGCGATCGTATTCAGCGATCCGCTGGAAGTCGAAACGCTGAAGCTGGACGGACGTTCCTACACCATGGCAACGGATTTCCAAGCCCCGCTCGGAATGACTCTCGCCTCCGTTGACATGCAGCGCGTCGAGTTGAAGGGCCTTTTCCGGCCTGAGGCCTTCGAAAATTCCGCCCGCCTTGCCCGTACGGAACCCTATAACCCCAGGAAAATTCCGGTATTGTTCGTGCATGGGCTGGGCAACTCGCCGGCGACCTTTGCGCCGGTGATCCAATTTCTCCGCAGCGATCCCACCATCCGCCGCAATTACCAGTTCTGGGTCTTTGCCTACCCGTCGGGCCTGCCGTATCCGCTCTCGGCCGCGATTTTGCGGCATCAACTCAAAGAAGTCAGACGTCTCTATCCCGACCATAAAGACATCGTGCTGATCGGCCACAGCATGGGTGGAATGATCAGCCGTCTCATGCTCACCGAAAGCTCCGGGTCGATATGGAACGCGTTTTTTGACAAACCGCCGGATCAAATTCCGTTCTCCCCCGAGGCAAGGAGGATTATGAGCAATTCGTTGATCTTCCACCCTCAGCCGAACATATCGCGGGTCTTGTTTATGTCGGCGTCCCACCGCGGAAGTGATATGGCCACCGACTTCTTCGGACGTCTTGGGGCCAGGCTCATCGGCAATCCGATTTCGCAGAATGAGATCAACAAGGAGGTTTACGCGTATGTGAGGCCCGATGTGAGAGCCACCGGCCGTCACCGTCTCCCCAACAGCATCGACCTCCTGGATCCCGAAAACCACTTCCTGAAAACCGTGAACGCCCTGCCTCTCACGCCCAAAACTCCGTTCCACTCGCTCATTGGCGACCGCGGCCGCGGCGGCCACCTGGACCGCACAAAGCCGCCCAGCAGCGACGGGATCGTACCCTATTGGAGCAGCCACTTGGGAGGAGCCCGCACCGAGAGGATCATCCCAAGCGGACACTGGAGCCACCTGCATCCCCTGGGAATGGTGGAAATCAAACGGATTCTCATGGAGCACCTGCGTTGAGTGCGGTGGCAGACCACAGGGGGCTCGGGTCTGCTCCCATGGAGGCGCTGGGTGTCCTCTATGGGGACGGGCAGGACGTGGAGTCACGCGCACTCGTGGATGGGCTGATCGGGCGGGTTTTTGACGGCCCCCAGCGGGAACCTCTCACCGGCATCCGGCGGATGCTGACGGGGTTTGCCTTCTGGTCCATGGATAAAACAACCCGCAAGGAAATCCTTACCGGGCCCGGCGGGCGTGAAACGACCATCTACCACAACCGAATTCTCGAGCGCTCGGGACATCCCTATATCGCGACCCTCCTGCGGCCCGGGGACACGACAGTTTCCCTTGTGGAGGGCGGCGATCCAATGAATGCGATCTACATGATGCTTTGCCCGGCGGTGGAACGTAAGGCGCGGCTCTGGGACCGTCTTCTCCTCGATTCAGTTCCGAGCCGCGACGTGCAGGTTCGTTTCGTTTGGGAAACACGGCTGACGCACGAGTTGGCTTCCCGCCGGCTGAGCCGTGGCGAGCCGGTGCGCATCAAGGCCTTCGCTGCCGGCACCGGACTGAGCGTCATCCTCGTCTGTGAACGCCTTCTCCGCGAGGGGCATGACCCCAAACTCATCCGCGCCGTGATTTCCGACCGCGACCCCGCACACAGCCTCAAGACGCTGCGGGTTATCAGGAAGCTGCCTCTCCTCCGCGATCAGATCGACGGGTCCGGACGGGCGACGCACGGGATCCTTGCGCAGGCCGAGGATATCTTTCAACCCGCGAAAACTGCGGTGAGCGAGTTGCCATTCGACGTTGTCACCGCCGTCGGGATTCTCGAATATTTTACCGGTCACACCTACGCCACCACCGAGGATCGGCTCGGGGGACCTGTTTCAACAGCCAAACCGGATGCCGAGGACTTGATGAAAGTCGTCGCAGACCAGACTGCCGACGGTGGACATCTGATCGTGAACACCCACCGCGAGTCCGCCGCAACGAGAATCCTGGAGGTATTCGGAAAGCATTTCCGCTACCGCAGGCCGGAACATCTGCAGGCGCTCGCAGCAACGGCCGGCTTCGTTCCGGTCGGAACGCGCTTCTCAGGAAATGTCTATGATGTCGAAGTCTTCAAAAAATCCGAAGTTGTTGCCGGGGACAGCCCCCTGTCGTAATACCCGTTCCATTACCGGCCGGGGCCCATCGCCGGGAAGCCCGGCTTTTTAATCTAAAATATCTGCGATGATCCTGCTGACGACGCTCAACGCCCGGTATATCCATGCCGCTTT
>JBGSSC010000596.1:0-2911 GCA_041737265.1 Terrimicrobiaceae bacterium
TAACGACGCCATGCGGAAATCACATTCGGCAAGTAAAAATCAGTGTTCCGTTTTTTGCGTCGGGAAAGGAGGCACCGGGCGTGAACCCATCTCAGCAAACTGCGAAGAAATCGAAAGTCCATAAGCGTCACGCAGGGGACCATCTACCGGAAATATCATAGATGTCGTAGCAGGGTGGCTATGACAACTACGGCAGATAAGACTGCACTGGAGGTTTTAGAACAAGGCCGGAAGGGGTGGGTTCGAACGCCGAGAGCGAAGCAGGAGGGTATCATGGACGAGTATGACCGAAGCGGGATGACCCTTTCTCCTCAGTGGTGCTGCTTTTTGGCAAGCACCTGGGGCTTGATCCCACGCTCATTCCAGATCCTTCCAACTGTTGAAGCGCTGCAACAGCCGAAGGGGTCCAACAGCCGAAGGGGTCGGGCCTATAAAATAAATGTTGTCAGCCGGAACTGATTGGCGTTTCATGTTGAGCCATGGCGAGGAAACCCAGATTGGAGTTCCAGGGGGCGATTTACCATGTGATCAACCGGGGGAATTACCGGAGAGATCTTTTTTCCGAGAAGGGAAGTGCTGCGGCATTTGAGAGGGCCCTTGGGGAGGCGTGCGCGAAGTGTGGATGGATCGTTCATGCCTATGTGTTGATGAGCAACCACTATCACATTGCCTTGGAGACGCCGGGTGCCAACCTGGTGGCTGGGATGGCATGGTTGCAGGGAACCTTCGCAAACAGGTTCAACCGCGTGCATGGAGAGCGGGGGCATGTTTTTCAGAGCCGGTACCAGAGCATCGTGATCGAGGAAGGGCGCCCGTTGCTGGGATTGGTGAATTATATCCACCTGAATCCGGTGCGAGCCGGGCTGGTGGATCTTGCCCGTCTGAAGGAGTATTCATTTTCGAGTTTCCCGAAATTCTTTGAGAGGCGGATGCCCGGTTGGCTGAGCCGGGAGAGGTTTCTGGGGGGCGCGGAATTTCCGGACACGGTCAACGGGATGAGGAAATATGTGCAGTATCTGGAAACAGTCGAAGAGCGAGACCCCAAAAAACATGACGAGCTGACAAGGCGATATTGCACTGGCTGGGCGGTGGCCTCGACAGAGTATCGTAAGGAACTCAAGGCGATGTATGCGGATCTCGCCGAGAGTGACGGATGGCAGGGCGCGGATGTGATGGAGATGCGGGAGGGGAAATGGGAAAGAGAACTTGAGGGCTTGTTGTCGAAGGCCAGGAAATCGCAAGCAGACATCGCGCATGCACCAAAATCGGCAAAGTGGAAGATCCGGATTGCGCTGGAAATGAAGAGAACAACCACGGCTACAAATCCCTGGCTGGCAAGAAAACTGGAGATGGGCCACCCCAGCAGAGTATGCAATCTTGTCAACGAGATTTAAAATATAGGCCCGACCCCTTTGGCTGTTCTGAAGCAATCCGGGAACCAAAGGCAGCATTGACGCATCCGTGAACCTTGGAAATTCCACCTTCCAACTTCCCGATCAAACGAAGACCGGCTTCGGTGAAGAACACAGCGGAGAGTTCAATGGACGCATTCAAAGCTTGAAGCCGTTCTATGATACACTCATGGATGAGCTTGAAGTGCCAAGAAATCCATGAGCTGGAAACGAACTGCTCCAATTACCGTCTTGCTGGTCGCGCTGGCTGCCTTGGTGTGGTGGCTCCTAAAGCCATCGCAGACGCCGCAAGGTTCGAGCGTAGCAGCCAATCCGGGACAATCTGCTTCACCGTCATCGGCATCAAGCCCAATTCTGCCTTTGCAGGCAAGCGGATCTGCTGTTCCGTCTCAGCCTATCGATGAGCGGCGCAAGGCAGTGGTGGAAAATATCCTGGGCGTTTTGGCTACACCAATCACATTTTACGGTAAGGTAATCGATCAAAATGGCAACCCCGTGCCAGATGCGGCAGTAGGCTATAGTGCATTGGATAAGTTTATGGCGCCAGGCACGGGCTACACTGGCACTTCGGACGAAAATGGAAAATTTAGCATCTCCGACATCAAAGGGGCGCGGCTAAGCGTAAATGTAAGAAAAAACGGCTACTATTTTATTGATGGAAAATCCAATGCTGCTTTCGCATATGGAACAGGGTCGGATGGCTATTTTCAGAATCCGCCAACTAAAGAAAATCCCGCAATCTTTATCCTGCAAAAAATGGGAACAACTGAATCGTTGATCCGGGTTAGCAGTCGACAAATTGATGTGCCCCGGACAGGTCAACCCATGAGCATTAATCTTGCTACTGGCCGAACCGGGCAGGGCAATTTGCAAGTAACGTCGTGGATTGGTGACAGTAAACAGCGCCCTTTTGATTGGCGTTATCATCTGAGTGTTCCAGGTGGCGGTCTGATTGAACGCAAAGGGCAGTTTGATTTTGAGGCCCCAGCCGACGGTTACCAACCGACCATCGAAGTGAACATGGCCGCTAACGCGGAGCAATGGACTGCGCGGCTGACGAAGGAATACTTTGCCAAACTTGGAGATGGAAAATATGCCCGCTTCTCGGTTCGATTTTATGCGGGTGACCGCAACTTCGTGGTGCTCGAAAGCTATCTCAACCCCATCCTTGGCAGTCGAAATTTGGAATTCGATCCCACGAAGGTCGTCAAATCGCCCTAAACACCGATGGGCCGTGCTGTCACGGCTCGTACGGAAAACAGAGCACGAGCCACGCCACCACTCCCGGCGGTTAAGCTTGTTCTCTCGCGGTGCCGCCAAAGTCGCTCACACAAATGCGACCCAAGCCAAGGCTCGGAGAGCGTTCATAAACCGTAAGCGTTACGCAGTGGACCGTAAGCGTCTCGCAGCGGACCACATTGACAGCTCTGGATCGTAGATGTCGTAGCACTACGCTACGATAAATATGATAATCAGGCCGCGAGCCGGGAAGGGTCGAG
>JBGSSC010000608.1:0-1707 GCA_041737265.1 Terrimicrobiaceae bacterium
GTCGCCCTCGGCGGCACGGCCCTCGAGGGGCTCCTTGGATCTGCCGAGCCAATCAGCAAAGCCCGTGGTCGTTGGAGGGATTTTCGCTCGATTCCGGTGATGCCGACCTACCACCCGGCCTTTCTGCTCCGCGGCGAGCGATTGGAGGACAAGCGAAAAGTCTGGGAAGACATGCTGCAGGTTCTGGAGAAAATCGGCCGTCCGATCAGCGAAAAACAGCGCCGCTATTTTACCACAGCGGCTGGCGGTTCGTGAGGTCAGCGGTTTCCGGCGGGAATCCCGCAGCCGACGCGGCGCTCTGGGGATCCGTGCACCGCCGGATTATCTGGTTTTTCGTCCTGCTCGCACTCCGTGCAATCCTCATTGTGGGTTCGCGAACGAAAGTTGTTTTCGTTGGCAACCCACCCCGGAATGAGGCTCTGATCCTTGCTGCGAATCATGTCAGCCATTTTGACCCCCCGCTCATTGCACTGGCATTTTTGCGTCCGGTTGACTGGATGGCGATGGTCGAACTCTATGCCACGGGATGGAGCCGCCGGTTTTTTCGTGCCGTAAACACGATCCCCGTTCGTCGCGGCGCCCCCGACCGCGCTGCTCTGAGGGAAGCGGTTGCGCGCCTCGCCTCCGGGCGCGTTGTTGGGGTCTTCCCTGAGGGCGGGATTAGGGACGGAGCCGCTTCCCTTCTCGCCGGTGCAGCGCCCCTTCGGGGTGCGGGCATGCTTGCCCGAATGTCAGGTGCACGCATCGTTCCCTGTGTGATTCTCGGGAGTGACCGCCTCTACAATGCGAAACGCTGGAGACCCTGGCATCGCGCCAAAGTCTGGATCGCTTTTGGCGAGCCCATAACAGCAAGCCAGGATGACTCCGTCTTCTCCACTCAGTTGATCGATGCCATGAGCCGTCTGCGTGATCAATTGCTCACCTCGGAAGGAGCTTCCCCTGCGGATCTTCCCCGCTCGCCCCACGAGCGGATGAACGAAGCTGTCTGATGCCCTGCCTCTGGAATCCTGCGCAAAACGCGCGATAAAAAACCACATTCAGGGCCTCCGTCTTTGTGCCCCCCGATTTTGCGCAGCAAAATTGTCTAATCCGGCGGCCGTGGTAGCGGTTTCTCGCCGGATCTCATTGCGTACAAAGCCGTCCTACGTACCGGCCCCCGCCGGATTACTCCAACTCGAAGTTGATGTTGACGGTATAAGAGCTCCCTCCACCGAGCCCCGAGGGGAGGGGATCGATCTGCCGGACCCGTGCGATCGCGGCCTCCACGGATTGGTCCATCACAACGTTCCCGCTCGCATTCACTATTTTCGCAGAGGAAATCCTGCCATCGCGTTCAATCCTGATCTGAACGGTGCAGGCAAAGCGCTTGGTGGAATCAAAGATACTCGTTGGTTGATCCCACTGGCTGAAAAAGCGGTCATGAATCAGCGAATGGTAAAAGGCAAATTGCGAGGGATCACCCTGGCCGGCTGCCTTGCTTGCCGTGGCATTGCCTCCCTTCGCAGTGCTCTCTGCCGGCTTCGTGCCGGGCGTGGAGGCCGGTTTCTGCGACTCTTTCGGTGATTCCTTTGGTGATTCCTTTGGTGAGGCAGCCGGGCTTGCCTTGGGAGTGGATTTGGGGGTCGCCTTCGGTGAGGGTTTGGGACTTGCCTTCGGTGAAGGCTTGGGAGTCGGTTTTGGCGTTGGCTTGGGGGTTGGCTTCGGAGT
>JBGSSC010000652.1:0-4292 GCA_041737265.1 Terrimicrobiaceae bacterium
TGGTCAAGCAGGTTCAGACAATCGACAACAAAGTCGTTGCCGCCTATCCCGACCGGCTGCGAGAGGAAATTCCTGTGAGCCCCGAGGTGAATGAGACGATGCGCGAAGCGATGGTCAAAGTCACTCAGGGAGGTCAGGGCACCCGCCACCGCGCCAAAGTCAAAGGGATCAAAGTCGCCGGAAAGACGGGAACGGCTCAGTGGGGACCGACGCAGAAGCAGCGGACGGCCGCATGGTTTGGCGGGTTTCTTCCGGCCGACGCTCCACGCTATGCTTTCGCCGCGGTCTATGAAGGGGACGTCGGCGTGAAAGCAGCCGGTGGCACGCATGCGGCTCCGATGATCGGAAAAGTTTTTCAAAAAGTTTACGGGTCCGCCGAGATGCCCGGCGATGAACCCGTTCCCGCGACGGCCACCGACGAATCCGAGCAGACGGAAACGGTTGGAGAGGCAGCCGATGAATCCGGATAGCGGGACAGCCCTGCCGGGTGCGGAAATCCGGCTCCGGGTGGATGTTGCCAGTCAGATGCTCCATTTGCTCCGGGGAGTTCAGGTTGTTCGCAGCTTCCCGGTCTCCACGTCACGTTTCGGTTTGGGTTGCGAAGAAGGAAGCTATAGGACCCCTCTCGGGCGCTTCCGGATTGCCGGAAAAATTGGAGAAGGGGCAGCCCCCGGAACCATTTTCCGTGGCCGGGTGCCTACCGGTGAATTAGCCCGCGCAGGTGGCGAAGAGGACCTGATTCTTACCAGGATCCTATGGCTCCACGGAATTCAACCGGACAATGCGAACACGCACAAGCGTTTTATATACATTCATGGCACGAATCAGGAGGACAAGATCGGAACTGCGGCAAGTCATGGCTGTATCCGCATGAGGAACGATGAGATCGCCGAGCTTTTTGATCTGATTCCGGACGGCACCGAGGTGGAGATCGCCTGATCCGGCGGGTGCCGATGTCAAGCGAGGGCCAGCAGGCAAGGAGTCCCGGTGCGAAACGGGTCCCCGCGCTGCCGGATCAGAAAATTTTGCTGCGCAAAATATCTTTTCGGGAAGCGGAATGCTCAAATCCTCACTGGGTTCCGGAACGCGAAGTTTCCCTTCCGCGAAGCGGAATTTTTAGCAGGATGTCGGGCACGCGAGCAGCCATACTCTCATGACTTGGAAGAAATATATGTGTCGGCCTTTCACAAGTCCGACAGCCTGCTAGGGCTCCAGAATAACCGGGTTGGTCAGGCTGCCGATTTTATCAATTTCAACCGTCATCACATCCCCCGGTTTGAGCCAACGGGGAGGATCGCAGGCCATGCCTACCCCGCTTGGGGTTCCGGTAAGAATGACCGAACCGGGGAGCAGAGTCGTGCTTCCGCTGAGAAATTCGATGATGGTGGGGATATCGAAGATCATGTCTGCGGTATTGGAATCCTGCACGACCTCTCCGTTGAGGATCGTCCGTATTCTGAGGGCGCTTGGATTCGGGATCTCATCTGGTGTCACGAGACAGGGGCCCAATGGGCAGAAGGTATCAAAGGATTTGCCACGGCACCACTGACTTCCCCCCCGCTCTTTCTGCCAGTCCCTCGCGCTTACATCGTTCGCGCAGGCATATCCCGCGACGAAGTTAAGCGCTTCGGCTCTAGCCACATTTTTGCAGCGGCGGCCAATGACAACCGCCAATTCGCATTCGTAATCGACCTGTCCACTGGCTAGGTGGCGGGGGATTTCCACCGGTTGCCCGGCCGCGGCCGCCGATGCTGGGTTCTTCATGAACAGCACCGGCCAGCGGGGAATCTTGGCTCCGGTCTCGACGGCATGTTTGGTATAATTCAGCCCGATGCAAAAAATTGCAGTGGGCGCAACGGCCGGCAGGACCCGGGCGACACGGGCTTGCTCGCCTGACAGCCGGAATCCGGACTCCAGGTTGCCTTCAAGGCGGTCCATATTCCCGTCGTGGTCACGGGCAAATCCGATATTCCCCCGTGCATCGCTGAACCGGATAATTTTCATGAAGTCATGATGCCGCCATGATTCATTTTGCGCGAGAACAAACCTCCTAATCCGGCCTAGCCGGTGCCAAGGGAGGGCTTGCGGGTAGAGGCACCCAGTGCGAAAGGGGTTGAAAGCCTGGCCGTTGCTTTACATCCGTTGCAGCACTCCGCCGCCGGATGAGAAATATTTGAGCTTTTTGCACTTAATTTTATAGGAAAGTCGCTAAAATCCCCATTGACAGCAGCACTGATGCGTGAGAACTTCAGCCACGAAACCAATTTCATGAAACCTGCCTCCAAACACGCCTTCACCCTCATTGAACTTCTGGTCGTAATCTCGATCATTGCCATCCTTGCCTCGCTGGCATTGCCGGCCATCACCGGGGCTCTCGCCCGTGGCCAGATGACCCAGACACTCAGCAACATGAAGCAGTTGCACCTGGTTGCCCAACAAATGGCACTCGATGCAACAACGACGGGTGATACCACTATTGGTTGGCCTGGCGACATGAATCCTGCTAGCTGGGCAAACTGGTCAACAAACGTCGTAGGTGGGTACATGACCACGAATGACTTCGCAAAGATGCTGTCTGCTCCGGGCGTCACAGCACCGCAAAACACCTCGCCATCTGCCCTGACCATTGGAGCAACAACAAACGGAAGGGCAATTATTCTCTACAAAGTTACAGAAACAAACGACTCATCAGCTGTTCTCTTTACTTCATCCAACTTTACGAATACTGCAACTGGAGGAGCGCGCCCATCGCCTTCTGGCAAACCCTATGGCGAGAAAGGCTTCCTAGTCTTCCGCAAGGGTGGAGATGGCGCAGTTTTGCAAGCACGTCAAGCTGGCAACACTAACATCGTAGGTGGCTATATGGCCATATCGGACTAGATTCTACTCGAAAAATTCTTCAACCCCCGATGTGTGCTGGTCACGCATCGGGGGTTTTTTATTGGCTTTGAAAGAAGAGCTTCGCGAAGAACGCCAAGCCGACTTTAGTGATGTAGCTCGCGGCTGGACCAGTCTTGTCCTGGCAATGATCGTCTTCGGAATGGCCGCGTTGTTTTTTATCGGAGGAGAAGGAGGTGTCTTTTCCTATGCTGCGATCGTTCCTGCATTGCTCGGCATGATCCTTCTCTACGGTTTCGCGCATTCACTGCTGGCCGCTCAAACTCCCGCGACCAGGATCCTTATCCAGCCTGGACCGCTAACCCGGGGCCAGGAAATACCGCTGGTCATCTGCCAACCCGGACCAGTTAGAATGAATTCCCTGCGGGAAAAGAAGAAGGAACGTGACTCAAACGCACCGAATCCCCTGCGATGGCCTGTGGCCAAACGGGTGGAAGGGATATCATCTGGTACTCTTGGGATCCGTTGGATTCCGCAGCAGAAGAAGATAATTTTCGCCGTCCTGCCGGAGTTGCACGCTGAGGCTCGGGTATGGAAAATCGCCGGAAAATTCTTCCTGTGCCTCTTTAAGGCGCTTTTCGGAGAGCACGAGTGCATCGAGTTCGCCTGCATTCCAACGTCGGACTGCGGCACCAGGGCTGAGGGTTTCGGAGAGGCCGAGATACATAACCATTCCTTCGTCCCGACCCTGCACGAACCCGAGCTGTTTTCCGGCCGTGAGGGCCTGCACCCCGCGACCGAAGTGAACCAGACCATCCCGTCCGTCGCGGTATCCGATCCACACGAAACCAATGAAATAGGCTCCCCAAAAAAGCACGGAAGCAATCATGGCAGCTCCACACCAACGTCGGACTCTCTCACCGCACTGGCAGGCCGATACCATGGCAGCAAGAAGCAAACACAGGGGCGGCACGACGGGATAAATCCGGTCCACCCTCTTTGAGGGGATCAGAGTCATCAGGACGAGCCCTCCCAAGGCCCAACAGGCAAGCCAGAGGACTTCCGGTCGGGTACGAAGGCTCTTGCGCACGTTTTCTGAGAAAAGAGGCAAGCCGAGAAGAAGAAGGCTCCATGGGAGCATTTTGTGCAGGAGGTGGGGAAAGTAGAACCAGACGGGTTGCTGCCGTTCGCTCGGCTTGAGGCTCTGGTCGAAGCGGCTGAAGAACTCACGCACGACAACCTCTTCATAAAAATCGTTGTTGGTGAGAAGCCCGCAAACACCCCAGGCCAGAAACAGCAGCAGAGGAACAACCCAGGGCCACCATCCGCTCCAGACGAGGCGGCGACGACCTGGCGGACCAAGGAACGCGAAGGCAACCATGCCGGGAAGCAGAAACGCGTAAAGGATCGGTCCCTTCGTAAAAAGCGCCGCAACCATTGCGCCGAAGAATGCC
>JBGSSC010000714.1:0-3905 GCA_041737265.1 Terrimicrobiaceae bacterium
CAAATGATGTCCATCCCGCTTGCCAGAAGCTGTGCCACAAGCCGTGAGGGGTCGGTCCGTGCGTCCTCGATTTTCCAATGGTGAAACGGGCAGGCCAGCAGCGGCCGGTCGCCGATGATTGGGCGGATCGCCGAGCTCAGCGCGGCAAGCCATTGCACTTGGGATTCAGGAAGCAGACCGTCGGTTCCAAAGCACGGCTCGGCGGCCGCATAGATGCCGTAAAAGCTTTCCATGTGCCCGTAGCGCTCGACCAAGACCTGCGCAAGCCGGGCGTGCCAGGCGGGGTTTTGCGCGTTCGGGTTGAGTCCGCTCGAGGTGGCTTCCGGATCGACTCCAAGCCCGAGAAATACTTGCATGCCGAGCCCGGCCGCCGCCTCAAGGATGGCTCCCACGGGGTCCTTGCTCCGGGTGGGGAAGCGGGGGGCCATGCCGTTGCATTCGAAGGAGGGACACGGAAAAAGGAAGGCCCCGTGGGGAGCGCACACATTCAGCACGATGAGTTTTTTGATTTCAAAGTCATCATGAAGATGGGCGACAAGGGCGTGCCAGTCGGCATCTTCAAAGGCAATGGTCCGCCGGTTCCAATAGACTCCATCCCGTGCGTTCGGGTGAACGATGTCCAGAAAACTCCCGCTGAAAACTGCCCGCCCCATGGCTCAGGGCCTCTCCATGGAGAGAGAAATCTGACGGGCACCCGCCGGGGCTTCGATCCGGTAGGTCGGCTCCTTTTTTGTGGATGGGGCCGGAGCCCAGTGGCCGGCTACAGAAATCCTGCCACCGGGCCAGTCCTCCGGCGTGTCAATGGTGGCCGACTTCCCGCTGACCCGGAAAGCAACCGGATGATCGGCAGCTAAAAACTCCGATTGGGCCTTGATCGAGCCGGCGGCGGAGAGCACAAGTGTTTGGCTGTCGGAATCCTTCGCAATGATTCCGGCAGTGCCTGCAAAGCGCAAGTCGTCATGAGCGGCTTCGGTCGGTTTATCACTAAGGAAAACCCACGTCGCCGACGTGCCTTGCTTGATGCCGAAGAGGGTCTGACTTTTCGAGCGCACGAATTCCGGTGCCGGTTTGTCGGCCCGGCGGGGCACCAACGCGACAAAGTAGGTGCCGTCTCCCGCCAAGCGGAGAGCCAGGAGGTCTTGGTATTCGCTGAAGCGTTTGATTCCGTAGGCATCTCCCGTGGTGCCATAGCGCATGGTGAAGGCGGTGCCGGGTTCGGGACTTGCAACGAAGGTGTCCAAATCCATGCCGAATTGGCCGGTGGCTGTGAAATGATCACCGGGAAGCATTCTGAAGGGCAGGTTCTTGGAACCCGCGGGGGCCATTTCGGATGTATTGCCGACCGGGGCCATGCCATTGGTCAGTGACCAGAATTGCCACTGGGTGGGTTGATTGCCTGTGACAGTGTCCCGGATGATGAGCATGTCGTGGTCTGCATCCGTCGGCCGGAAGCGGATGATTTGGCGAAGCCAGTTCACCGGGGGCTCTGCTTTTGGGGAGGGAGGAAATTCCGGAACGTCGGCCGGCAACTTGATGAGACCTTCGTCGACGGAGGCAATCGAAAATACGACCCGGCCGTAGTCGGCGAGCCCTTGCAGACTCGACGAGCCCTCGTGCTTCGATTGGGTCTGATAGCCTGATGGAGGGAGTGGAGTTCCATCGCCAGGAACCCATGGCGCAGCGAGGCTGACCCGGTTTGTTAGCAATGGGTGGGAGGTTTCCGGCACGCGGACGAAGGAACCTCCGATAGGCACCCCGCCGGAGAACCACTTGGCAATGGCTCCCACATCAGCGGGCCAGATTTCGCCATCGACACTGCGGGGCGACTCGGTGACCCAAAGAAGGTAATCCTCGGTTGGATGCCCGACATGGTCGCGCCAGAGAAAACCCAAAGTCGGGAGAAACTCCGATTTCCATTCCGGTGCGACCGAGGGACGCTCCTTGCTGATCACGCGGTCGCATTGTCCGCCCGTGTGATGCGAGAAATTCCGGCTTTCTCCCGCTGCGAGCCAAGCCCATTGGTGCAAGGCGGCCCGTTTCGGATCGGAGGCTTCCCATCCTGCGGCGAGGAGGCCGTCGAGTCCCCATGCGTCACCCCTCGTCCCCCTCCCATAAGGCGGCGTCACGCGGGCGGGTCGGTCGGTCTCGATGGAAATCCGAAGGGGATCGGGGGGCGTGACCGTTTTGGCATAAAATTCCGTCAGCGCCCGGAATTTCGGGTTCGAGAAAAAATCCGCGAAGCCCGCTTGTTGAGCAGCCAGCGCGAATTGGACAAAATTGGCTACCGACACGCGGGCGTAATGGCTGCTTTCCGGCCATGACCCGCCGGGATCCACGGTTTCGTTCAACCAGTTGGATAACCAGTCCTTCGCATAGGTCGCCCAGGCTTTGCTCATAGGATGGCCTCGCAGGGCCAAAGCCATGACGCCCAGATTGGCTGTCCTCGACACGGACATGTTCGGGTTTCCAGATGCGAAGCCCCGTTCGAAGGACCAATGAAGTGGAGCAGCCATCGAGTAAGCGAGGCGGGCAGTTTGTGCTCGCAACCGGAGCCGGGTTTGCGGGTCGAGATCCGGGTCCCGCATGGCGAGATCGTAGAAACCGGCAATGTCCATCGTCAACCGCATGAGATCGAGTTCCCCGATGCGTTGGAGCCCGGTTTCCAAACTCTCCCTTGCGGCCTTGGCAACGTCCGGGCCGGGATGGGACACCATCGGAAAGAGCGGCGACGATGCGCGCTCATCCGGCCATGCGAGGGTCATTTGCAATACCTCATCGAGCCGGGGAACCGGACTATGAGCCGTCCCGGCTTTGAGTCGAAAGGTCTCGATCAATCCATCGCCATCGGGGGCATGGGCAATCACAAAGCGACGATGGAACGGCTTGCTGTCCAAAGTCAGAATGAGTTTGCCGGATTCAACGCGGACCGGCATTTGAGCAGCGTTTCGGTCTGCCCACATCGTGCCAATCATTTCGGAATCCCACGGGAGGAAGTGACGCCATGGAAACCCGGGGTTTGGCTTGACCCATTCGCCCGCATGGGTCGCCGAGATCTGGATTTCGCCCGCGGCGCCCGATGCCGCTCGAAGCACAGCGGGATTTATAGGGAACCAGCCGTCGCCCGGCCAGGGATTGAGGTAAGCGATGGGCTCCCCCTGTATTTCCGCGAGGGGGGTGGATTGAATTCCCAGGCGGGTTCGAAGCACGTTGGAAAGGCTGGGACCGGCCTTGGGGAGCGGGCAGACGAACTCGATGGCGAGCGGTTCCGCGCCGGCGGTAGATTCCGAGGAGAAAGTGACCGCCGGGTCGTCAAGGCCAACGGAAAGGGTGAGCTGAAATGTTCCACCGCCCGCCATCGAGGCGATTACTTTCGCGGAAGCATAAACCGGGCCTTCTGCCAGAAGTTGCCGCTCAACCTGCTGCGGTCGGGATGCCGCAAGACGTGCTGAGAACACCGGAGTCCCATCGGCGAGCGTCACATTAAAAAGCGGTGTCGACGGATCAGCGGAGACCGCAGGAAACCGGATCGTGAGCGGTCCATTCTGAATCGTAAGTTCGCCCTTTGTCTCTGAGGTTGTGATGCCTTTCTGCGGGCGTTTATTGGGTTCCGTCCATTCGTAGCGAAGGGATTCGTAGGGATCGAGCTTGGCGACGTGGAACGCGAGCCGGTTGTCCCCGGTAACCTGATATGGCTCGATCCCGTCCGGACCTCGCAGGGTCGGTTTCTTCATGGGGTCCCACCCCTTTGGAAAGTTTATTGTCACAACCTGATTCGACCATGGGATGCCGAGGGGTTCGCTGAGGACGATGGGATCCGGCATGGCGAGTGCCGCAGTTGTGATGAGGCATCCTGCGGTGATCGCGACGATTTGGGTCATGCTTTGAGGGGCGCGTAGGAGGCGTCG
>JBGSSC010000756.1:0-9304 GCA_041737265.1 Terrimicrobiaceae bacterium
CGTTCTGGACTCCATTCACGGTGACAGTGACTTTTCGGGCAGCCGTTGAAGGATTGGGAGCAAAGCGAACTGCCACGTTGCCGGCACCTGTGGCACCGGCAGTGCCCGATACGCTCAATGTTGCCCATGGCTGATCGGTAACGGCGGTCCAGGCACCCGAGAAAGGGATCGAAGCCGACCCGCCGTTAACCGAGACGACCTTGGGCTGAAACGCCCGTCCTGGTTGCTGGGTGACCAGAAGGCTGCCAGATCCGACAACAATGGTTCCACTCCGGAATGCCGAACCGTTGTTGGCCTGGGCGCTTACTCCGAACGTTCCATTGCCAACACCCGACGAAGGCAGGACGGAGAGCCAGGAAGCATCGGAGAGCGCCGACCACGACGGTTCGGTGGACGTGACCGCGACATCGAAGGTCTCACCGGCGGAGACCACGGAGCGAACGGAAGGATCGGTTACTGTGTAAGGGATCACTTCACCGGGTGAAAAGCCGTCGGGGTGAGCAACGACTGCCGCCTCGGAAGTAAAGCCGATCAGATTCGAAGAGTCAAAAACCAACGATGCAATGGAGGCTCCGACATCCCGGTTTGTCCATACCACCCCGTCGGGAGAAGTCAGCAAGCGCCCGGGAACCGGAGCAAAGAAGCTTCCACCACTCCAGTTGATTTGGAAGAGGTCCCGCGACCTGGCGGGATAAGGAATGGAATTTTCCTGCCAGACTCCATCACGGAAGAGGAAGAAACGCACGCGACCATTCTCCCAGGGACCCGGGGAACCGCCGGTTCCCATTTTTTCGCTGCGAGCGATGAGGAGCGTGCCATTGGAGGCGACAGAGAAGGCTGTGTTTGCCGCCGGTGCCCCCGGGAGGGAGTAGGTGGCAAGCGTGGCTGCAGAATCCGCTGGAAGCGGCGGCAATTGGAGCCAGGATAGGCCGTCCACTGAAGTAAAAATACGCCCGGGGTACAACAACATCACAAAGCGCGATCCATCCCACGACAGGGTCTCCAGGCTGCCGTTCTCCGGAGGAGCTTGAGCAAGGTCGGGCAAAGTGACACGGGTCCATGCGCCCCATGCAGTCGAGCGATAAAGCCGCCGGGTGGTTACAAGATTCGATTCCGAGTCGAAGACAAGCTCGTGGGTGATGGCCACCTGAATTTCCTCATTCGTGGTCGAAGCCATCGCGGCAACCGAACCTTCGAGCACTGCAGGGCTGCGGGGTACCCAGACTGTCCCATCCGCAGTGGCATAAAAACCGGGAGCATCCCCCCCGCCACCCTGGGAATATGCGACAATCCGGTCGCCGATTTTTTGAAGGCCGGAAAGTCCCAGCAGAAACGGCGGCAATGACGTCTGCTCACTCCATGTCACCCCGCCATTCACTGAGCGGTATATCGCCGGAGAACCACGGTTGTCATCTTTCGCCACGGCAACAACACCCAGCCCCGCCGCCGAAAACCGCGGCGGCCACAGGTAGTTTCCCGTAATTGCTCCGGTCGTCTGTGAGATCCAATTTTGGGAATCATCGAAACGGAAAATTCCGCCCCGGTTGCCAACGACGACCGCCCCCGGCACCCCCGCGCTCGAAGCCCCCACCGGCGCAAATCCCGATGGTGCGCCGGGTGCATGCGCCCAGGAAGCACCATCAACTGAAGAATAAATACCGTCGATGCCCCCGGCAAGAAATCGCGAGCCGGCATCTACCAGCGTATAGAAGTAATTGCCCGAAGGTGGAACCGGAAACGTGCCCTGCGTCCACGTCAGACCATCCACAGAGTGCAACACGTATGAGGTGAAGCTGCCGTTATTGGCAACGGTCCAGCCTGAGGCGACAAACTTTCCGGAGCCTGCAGCCATGTTATAAAGGTCGGCTCCAACTCCGTTTGTGGTTGCTGCCCATGTCTGGCCCCCATCCGTCGAGCGGGCGACGATGCCTTTGTCTCCGACAACCACGAAGATGCCGTCACGGAAAGCCAGAGCGCGGTAGTTCGCTCCCGATGGCGGGCTCGGCAGTTCCACCTGGGACCAAACAGCACCTTGCGGATCGGATGAAACCCAGACCGAGTTCCCGTCATGAATAACAACCTGCCCGCTGGTGCCGGCGATCGCGGATCCGGTAACATCCCCCTGACCCTCAACCCACGCAGTGCCGTTTGCCGAAGACCACACGCCGGTGGTGCGGCCCACAGCCAGAAAACGGTCATTCGCCCAGACGATCGATTCGAAGGCCCGGGTATCCGTGAAAACCGGAAGCGATTCCCAAGGTGCGGGTCCGGCCTTGCGCACACAGGCACCGAGCTCGCCCACGGCCACGACAGTGTCGAGCGAGGGCGAATAGGCCACGGCATAGAGGCTGTTGCCTTGAGGAAGAGGATCCGTCCACGACCACCCAGCCAGAGCAGAGGCTACAGAAGCGAGAAACAGGGCGAGGGTTTGGAGTGAACGCATCATGACAGAAACTCCAACCTACCCGCATGAGTGGGTGTGTCAAAAAAATCCCTCCCCGGATTGTCCCTCGCCGACTTCCTCCCCTCCTTGCTTGACAATGGGAAACTTCAAAAAACAATGACCTGCTTGCATCCGATCCACCATTTGACCGGCTCGGGGGAATCCGCGAGGTTGTTATTTCCACGGGCTGACGCCCTCTTATCGGCAAAACGGCCGGGCCAGAGGGGCTTCCCGCGTGCATGAATTCGACGTCTCCACTGAAAGAACAGCTGGATGCATTGTTACGGCAGGAAATCTCGCCGGAGCAGTTCTACCGCCAGTATCTCCAGATCCTCACCAAGACACTCGGGGCGGCGCGGGGATTCCATCTCTGGTTGCTTCAGGGATCCCAGTTCACACCCCTGGGCGGGTCGGAACTTGGCCCGACCAGGCATGACAGCGATCCGGAGCAAAAAGCATTCATCCTGGAAATGCTGCGCGAGTGCGCCTCCAAACAGAAAAGTCTGATTGTTCCGGCAGGCGAGGGCGGACGCAATCACAGCCCCTTCGTGCTGGTGTTCACACCCCTGCTGTACGGGGAGGGAGGGGGAGCCGTCCAAGGCGCACAACTGAGCTGGTGGGAAGTTCCTGCAGGCCAGTCCCTGTCGGCGCAATTGGCGCAATTGCTCGACGACTGCGGCCGGAGCGCCGCGAAGATGGCGAGGACCCAGAAGCTCGAAGCCATGTCGCAAATCGCAGACCACCTTCAGCTCATGACGATTTTCCTCGAGGAAGTCTCGGCTGCCGGTGACACCATGAGCCTGGGCCTCGCGATCGTCAACCGGGCACGCGAGATGACGGGCTGCGACCGGTGCGCACTCATCGTGATCAAGCCGGGTTTCCAACTTGAGCTGAAAGCCATCTCCAATGTCCCATTCCCGGACAAGCGGAGCGTTTTTGCGAGGACTCTCCTGCAGATCGCAGAGAATGCGCACTCGACAGGCCTGCCCACCGCCTACCGCAAGGCCAGTGAAAAAACCGAGGAGAAAGGCGACCTCTCCGACTATTTCTATCACAGCCGGATGGAGGAGGTCGTGGTCTTCGGAATCAAGCAGACCGATCAGGTGGAGCCGATCGGAATGCTCGTCCTTGAAAGCACCCAAATCGGGTTCTTCGAAGGCACACCCGCAAAGACCGGTGCATCGCTCGCCGCCCGCTCGGCGGGTCCGCTGCGACGAACGATGGATCTGGACACGCTGCCGGCTCTGCCCATGCTGCGCAAAGCCGCCAAATGGCAGGCACTCGAGCCCAAGGAAAAGAAACGTCTGCTCAAGCGCTACTTGTGGATCCCTTCGGCCGTTCTCCTCGCGATTCTTTTTTTTCCCGTGCGCTTTGAGATGCCCGGTGACGTCCGCGTGATGCCGTTGAAGAAGGCGGTCGCCGTGGCGGAAGTTCCCGGCCGGGTTGTTGAAGTTCTGGTGCAGGATGGAGACCGGGTGGCCGCGGGCCAGCCCCTGGCGCGAATGGATGATTCCGAACAACGAAAGCAGATGGAGATCGCTCTGGAGGAGGAGGCCCGCCTGCAAGCCGAAGCAGGCAGCGCCCAGTCGGACGGCGACCGCGGCCTTTCGCGGGTCGCCCAGCTCGGGCTTGAGCGGGCCGTCAAGGAGCGCGAATACCTCGAAGCGCAAATCGCCCGCGCTGTGATCACCAGCCCGATCGACGGCATCGTGATGACCCCCGGAGTCAGTTCCAGGCAAGGAGACGCCTTGACCTATGGCAGCCAGTTTGCGCTGATCGGCAATCCCGACTCATGGCAACTCGAAATCCACGTCCCGGAAACAGATGTCGCCGCAGTGCTGGACCGGCTGAACAAGGGCAAGACGGTTCCTGTCCGCTACGTGCTGAACGCACTCCCTCAAAAGCGTTTTTCAGCACTGCTGACAAGTGCCGATGCCGTCTCCTCGGTATCGGAAGTGCTGGGCGGCAAAAACCTTTTCCGCATTGTCTTCGAATTGCCTGCCGATGCGGAAGGGCGGGATATTTTCCGTGCGGGTTTCACGGGACGTGCAAAGTTGCAGGTCGGCTACCGCCCGCTCTGTGTGACTGCCACCCGCCGTTTTATCAACTGGATCCGAACCAATGTGCTGTTTTAAAATTTTCCGCTTCCCGATCACTGCACTCGCGTTGCTGGCGGCCTTCACGCAGCCACTGCCTGCCCAGGAGCCCTCTCCAACCCCTGAAACCCCGGCCAACGTCATCTCCTTCGAGGCCCTGGTGGCTCCTGAGTTTCAAATCGACCTGGCTTCCACAGCCGAGGGAATTCTTGCCGAAGTGCTTGTCAAAGAGGGAACATCTCTGGGTGCAGGCGATCCATTGGTGCGCCTCAACAGCGAGGAGGAGAGCATCCGCCTTCGAAGCGCGGATCTCGTCGCCCGCCGATTTTCTGAAGATGCGCAGGCCCTCAAACGCCTCTATGAGGAAAAAGCCGCCAGCCGGGATGACTACAATCGCGCTATCATCCAGGCCCAGCAGTCCACTGCCGAACGCGACCTCTTCGCAATCCGCCTGCGCGAACGGACCATCTCCTCCCCCATCGCAGGAAACGTCTTGCGGATCCTCAAAGAACCCGGCGAATCCGTTCAACGCCTGGAAAAAGTCGCTGAGATCATCGCCTTGGACCGGAAATACCTGATCGGATATCTGGATGGACACCTGCTGGGGTCGGTCAAGCCCGGGCAGGATGCCGACGTCCAACCTGCAAGGACCGGAGCGGCTCCGCTCCGTGGCAAAGTTGAGGCCGTGGATCCCGTGCTGGACCCGGGCGGCAAAGTCTTCCGGGTGAAGATCCTCCTCGAGGACCGCGGGAACCTGCTCGACGTCGGGACCCGTGTTCCAGTGAAGCTCCATCTCGAATGACAGGACCGCTGGCCGCCGCCCCGGAGTCCAAGGAGTCCGAAAAATCGGACTTCCGGTTCGGCCCCTCGTCGAGGCTCCCCATGCTGCGCAAGGACCTTAAAATCACCGAGGCACCACTGCGGGGACGCTCCAACTATATCGTCAAGGATCCGGTTTCTCTTCGATACTACCGGTGGGGAGAGAAAGAACGCCGCCTGGCGTCGATGCTCGACGGGCAACGGAGTTCGGCGGAGGTCCTGAATGCGATGCGCAAAGAGTTCCCGGAGGAGGAGCTTTGTGAGGAGGACATCCAGACCCGCATGCACCAATTTCTCGGTGCCGGACTGCTAATTACAGACTGGACGATCGCCCAGCGGATTTATCACAACCAGAAGGAGCTGATCCGTAAGTCCCATCTCAAGAAGCTTTGGCTGACCATTCCCTCCAAGCTGATTTCCTTCAAATTCACGCTCTTTGATCCCGATGTCCTCCTGCTCCGGATGAACCGCAAGCTGGGCTTTCTGTGGACGTGGAAGGCTGTGGCCGTGCTGGCTGCAATGTTGCTTGGAAGCGTTTGGCTGCTCACGATCGACACGGGAAGCCTTGCAAAACGCATGCCCGACATTCTGGGCCTGCAAAATATCATCATCCTCTGGGTCGTGCTCATCCTTGTGAAAGTCGTGCACGAGTTTGGCCACGGCCTCGCCTGCAAGCACTTCGGCGGAGAGGTTCATGAGATGGGAGCACTCTTCATCCTCCTCTCGCCATTTCTCTTTTGCAACGCCACCGACAGCTGGGTCTTGCGCGAAAAGTGGAAGCGGATGGTCGTCAATCTCGCCGGCATGTACTTCGAACTGTTCCTCGCCGCTGTTGCCGCCGCGTTGTGGGTGCTCACGCAACCGGGAATCTTCAATCAGATTTGCTTCAACATCATGTTTGTCTGCAGTGTGGCAACGGTCTTCTTCAACGCGAACCCGTTGATGAAGTTCGACGGCTACTATGCGCTCTCCGATGCGATGGAAGTGCCCAACCTCAAGGAACGCGGCGACCGCGCCTTGATCAGCCGCCTTGCCGGGCTGTTCACAGGCGGAGCGGGCGTGACCCGCGACCCGATCGTCGAATCCCTGAAATGGCAGATTCTTTTCTATGCGGTCGCGAGCTACGTCTGGACCTTCTTTATGGCCTACAAAATTCTTGGTGCCATGGGCTACATGCTGAAACCCTACGGCCTGGACCGGTTGGTGCAAACCGCGGCAGGCATGGTGTTGCTGGTGGGCGTGCTGACACCGCTCATTCTTGTCGGGGTTCAGATTTCCAAGGTCATGAAATCCGACGAGGATGGTTTCGTTTCGAGGCGGGTGATCGGCTCATTCGCCGTTGCCATCGCTGCGGTCGCGCTTCTGAGCCTGGTTCCTGTACCCGTGACGGTAAAAAGTGCACTCGTGATCGAAAGCGTCAACCGCATCCGGGTGACCGCACCCGTCCCGGGGTTCGTGCGCGAAGTCTCCGTGCACGATGGTCAGAGGGTTGCCGCCGGCCAGATCCTCGCAACCCTGAAAAATCCCGAGCTCGAAAAGTCCCTTGCCGTCATGAGAAGCCAGGCGGAAGCCGCGACCCTCAAGGAGTCCGCGGTCATCTCAGCCCAAATGGACGAACTCCTTCCAAGAGCGCGTGCAATCAGCGCACAATACCAGTCGGCAATCACAAAGTACTCCGCCGATGTCGAGGCCCTCACTCTGAGAACACCCGAGGCCGGGACGATTGTCGGATCCAACCTTAATCTCAAAAGGGGGATCTTTCTGCGCAGTGGGGATCTGTTTTGTGAAATCATCCCGGAGGGAGCACTGCAGGCAGTGGTCGCTCTCAGCGAAAACGAGACATCTCTGGTCGAGCCGGGGCAGGGAGTGTCCTTCCGGCTGCGTTCATTCGCAGGAGGAACCTTTCATGGACGCGTGCTCTCGGTGGCCCCCGGGCCCGTCCAGGAATTTCCTCATGAATCCCTCGGCCAACATGCGGGCGGCACGGTGCCCAGTATTATGACTGCGTCTTCGGTGCCGGGAGGCCAGCCGGTTGCCATCCCGTCGAGCCAGATCTACAAGGCAAAAGTCGCCATCGACAATCCGGACGGCCTTCTGCGACCTGGAATGAGCGGCAGAATCCGCATCGCCTGCGGATACAAACCCCTCGGGGCGACAGTCATTCACTACTTCCGAAACATGGTCCGCACCGATTTTCAACTCTAACAGCGGCGCTGCTTCGCGGGCCTCAAACTTGTCAATCCTCGAAGCCTTCTGTTAGTCCTCGCACCTTCCTTCATGGCTTTTCCGGTATTTCGTTACGCACGGGCAGTACTCTGTTCGATCCTCGCTGCACAAGGCGGCACCCTTCTCCCGGGTCCCGCCCTGGGACAGTCCTTGCCCGATTCCGGCCAGGCGGCGGCCCCGCTCGAACAGCCATCCCTGGTTTCCGACGATTTCAATTCGCTTAATAGCGGGTCGGCCGCAGATCTCGATTCCGTGCCTCCTGGCAGTGTCCCCCCGGCTCTGGAAACCGTTGACCTGACCTCGGTGCTCACTGCAGCCTCCGGCGGGGAAGGTCCGGCCCTCATGCTTTCGGCCACCGAAATGGTGAGCATGGCGCTCAACAACAACTCCGACATCAAGATCCAGCGCCTGCAGCCCGAGATCGGAGACACCGAAGTCCGCCGGGCACTCGGGCTCTTCGACCCGCGGTTTGGATTCAACACACAATATTCGCAGAACGACACGCCGCAAAACGCCCAGGAATTTATCGCCACCGGCGGTGAAACCACCCAAACCCAGCTTGCACTCATCGACCAGCTCGTTTCGCTCCAGAGCAGCCTGGACTCCCTCCTCGCTGAAATCCAGGGCACGGCACCCCCCGCCGCCAGGTCGGCGGATTCGGTGGACCTGCTTTCCGACCCCCGCATATTCAGTTCCCGGCAATACTCGATGCTTTGGCAACTGCAGGGGCTCACACCGTTGGGCACGCAATACGGCATCAACCTCAGCCAATCGCAGAACTGGAATGATCTGAACGTGCAAATGCCGCCTTCGCTGTTCTATCCCGAGACGACAAGCATCCTCAGTCTGTCGGTCACCCAACCCCTGCTGAAAAACTTCGGCCCTGCGGCGAATATGGCCGCCGTCAGGATCTCGCGGATCCAGCGCCGGATCGGGTGGTACGAGTGGAAGCAACAAATGATCCGCTCGATGGCCGAGGCGCTCTACCGGTATTTCGATCTGGTCTTCGCCCACGAAAACCTGCGCGTTCGCGAGCAGGCAGTGGATGCAGCCAGGATTCTTGAGGAACAAAATATCCGGCGGGTCCAGCAGGGAAAGATGAGGCCGGCCGATGTGTGGCAGGCGCAAACTTCGCTTTCGTTCAATGTGGACCTCGCGCTGCGTGCCATCAATTCCTACGTCGAAGCGCAGAACAGTCTCAAAACGATCATCTTTACCCAGCAGATGGCGGTTGCCGGCCCGCCCGGCCGGATCATCCCCGTGGACAGACTCGACATGCCGAAGATCGTCGTGGACCGCCCGAAATTCCTTGGCGAAGCCTTCGCCAAGCGGCCGGAATATCTCCAGATCGTGTCGCGCGCGGAGCAGGAGGGAATCCGCGTCCGCTTCGCCCGCAACCAAGCCTATCCGCAGGTTGACCTTCAAGCCAGCTACGGGCTCACCGGCCTGGAGGGCGAATATGGAAGCTCACTGGGAAATGCCTTCTCCGGTCAGGGCACTGCGCTGGCGGTTGGGGTTGTCGTATCAATTCCGTTGGGAAACATCGAGGGCCGCGCCAGCCTCGACGCTGCAAAACTCCGCCAACAACAGGCACTCCTCACCGTTCAAAAAGCGGGAACGGAAGTCTCGATCGAAATCGACACGGCCATCAGCCTTCTGGAGACCAGCCGCCAACAGGTGGTCGCCGCTAAAAATACCGCCATGGCGGCAAAAAATACCG
>JBGSSC010000759.1:0-5200 GCA_041737265.1 Terrimicrobiaceae bacterium
GGAAGATTTTCCCGGACGAGAGAAATGGCCGGAAGGGTCAGGATAAAGTCCCCGATGCCACCGCCCCGAATGACGAGCACACCGGGCTTCACGGCGCTGTCGGGGGAGGGGCCTGCATTCCCACAACGGGACTGCCATAACCGGTCATCTCCAGATATCCACGTGCTGACACCGGTTTGCCTCCGAGCGAGCCTGTGGCCCGTATCGCGCCCTCCCAGTAGGCAACGGGCTGGAGTGCCAGTTCCTGAGCCTCGAATGCGGCATTAATTTCGAGCGATAGCCCCAGATGGGGGACCCCGAGTTTCCAGCGTGTGGGATAGCGTCCTGCCGTGCGCGGGCTTTTCCATTCTCCCGAAGGGACCAGGGTAAATCCGGAATTCAAAACCGGGGTTTGTGTCCCGTCTGGAGCCACAAAGGTTCCGCCGGAGTAGGGATCCCGTGAGCCATCCGAAGTGCGGATTTGGAAGATCATCATGTCGCTGCCATCCGCGAATTGCAGACTGAACCAATCCCATCCGGTTTGGTGTGCGGCAAGCTGGTTGGTCGCCCACTCGTGGTCGAACCAACTCAGGCCTGCCACTTCGAAGGAACCTTCCGGTAGGGTGAGTGTGCCCGTCGTCTTCAGCCGCGTGAGCGAATAGTAGTGCGAGGCGCGGCCTTTCCCCCCGGCCTTTTGACTCACGCCATCCCTGCCGTGAAATACCGGTTTTTTTTCGCTCTCAAGTGCAAGATCGATCGTGGCGCCATCCCCGGTTGCTCGAAGCCGGAAGGAATGCAGCCCCGTAAGCTGACAAGTCCAATCATCGATCCAGGCGACCATTTCCCCGTTGTCAAAACCTGCCTCTCCGAATGCCCCCCGCGTCAGCTTTTGCGCAAAGCGGAATTTTCCGTTCCCAAGATCCGCGACCGCGAAGTGGGCGAACTGAATATTGCGGGCAATGAACCGGGACGTTGCCGGGATTGGATCTTTCGGCGGGGTGATCCCCTGACGGAAAAATGTCAGCTGATATCCGAACTCCCGCCCCTCCTTGCTGGCGAGGTTGCCGGTAAAATACCACCACTCCGTTTTGAATTCCGGATGGTTTCTGTGGTCTGCGGGGAAAGAATATTGCCATCCCGGCAGGGCAAGTTCCCATTCCGCACCTGCCGGAAGAGGAAGGAGCAGAATGAGGAGGACGACAAACTTCCGCACTAAGGGCATACGTTCAGCGGCCACCGTTGGTTCGCAAATCAATCGCGCATTTTCTTTGCGAAAAATTGTCCGCGTCCCTCTCCGGTGGACTTCCACCGCCAGCCCCGGCCCAGCGCTTCGTAAAGGACAAAGTGAAGGCAAAAATCGCGGTGCCCGGCCAAGTGGGAAGGCAGCTTCTTCCAGTCGAGGCACACGTCATCAAAGATGGCAAGGGCTCGCGGGGATGCATGAGGCTTCACAATCTGCCATTCTGCGAGGATTCCCGCAGTGAAATGCATGGAGTCCTGGAAAAAGAGATCCCAGACGGTTTTTCCGTCCTGAAACAGCTGCGGCAGAACGATTCGAGAATCCCCGTCGAGGAAGACAATCTTCACCGAGGGAAAGTCAGCGCGTGCTTTCTCCAGATTCTCAAGACGGAAGTCACGGAGTTGCTGCCAGTCCTCTGGCGGAATCGAGGCCTCGGGGTCGCCGTCGTAGTCGATGGTATAAATTGTTCCGCCGCCGTTGATCGCGGCAGCTTTTGCCATTGCATAGGTTCCGAGGCCTTCGAATGTCCCGGTTTCGATTATTGTCCGGGGCTTTTGCCACAGAACCGCGTTGTGGATGCGTCTCGCGGCTGACGGGTGCGTCGACCAGGCGTGCTTCCATCTGGAAGCAGGAAGGCCTTCCAGGTCCGCCGGGCGGGAACAAATCATTTGCCATGCGGAGTGGAAACCTGCGGGCCAATCCGGGGAGGGTGGAATATTTGGGGTGTTCATGCTGCTTTTTTTGATGGGACTGCTTGCGCTTCCTGGTGGATCGGCAATCTCACCCGGAAGCAACAGCCTTGGCCGGGCATGCTCTCCAGTGAGACCGAACCTCCGTGCGCCTGGGCGATGTGCTTCACAATTGAAAGTCCAAGCCCGGTGCCGCCCGCCACCCGGGAGCGGTCTTTGTGAACCCTGTAAAACCGTTCGAAGATGTGGCGCTGGTCTTCAATTGGAATGCCGGGCCCGTTGTCGCGGAAGTCGATTTCAACAAACTCATCCACCTTGCGGGCCTCGACTTCGACACGGGGGTTCTCCTGCGGGCCGTAACGCAGGGCATTCTCGAGGAGATTCGTATAAATTTGTTCGATGCGGCGACTGTCTCCCTCGATGATTTCGGAGTCGGGCGTCCATTGCGCGACGACTTCCGCCCCGCGTTGGGAGATCGTTGCCTCCAGCCGCTCCCGTGCGCGAAGGAAGGCGTCGCGGAGATTCATCGTGCGGAAATCAATCTGCTGCGTGCGGTGCTCGATTCGGGAAATCGTCATGAGGTCCTCGATCAGCAGGCTGAGACGTTGACCATTTTTGTGCATAACCCTCAGTGATCGCTCGGCCATTTCGCGGTCATCGAGAGCCCCGTCGAGCAGGGTTTCGATATAGCCGTTGATGATGGAGAGCGGCGTGCGGAATTCATGGGAAACATTGGCGACAAATTCCCTCCGTACGGCCTCCAACTCCTTGATTGCCGTGATGTCATGGAACACCACCACCGCAGCCAAAGCCTGACCACCGGGCTTCGGGTTGAGGCCGCCGGCATAAACTTCAAATGTCGCCTTCTCGTAGCCGTCTTTGACGGGAACTTCGAGGACGAGCTCGATCGGACGTGCTTTGCCGCGGGCGAGCGTTTCCTCGATGGCCTGCTGGAGTTCATGGCTGCGGAAAACCTCGATGGCCTGGCGGTTGATCGGAGACTGACCAAATCGGAACATCCTTCCCAGCGCGTCGTTGGCGAGGCGGATGCGCTGTGAGCGGTCCACAATCAAAACGCCCTCGACCATGCTGGAAAGAATGGCCCGCAGGCTGAATCCCTCGTCCGTGATCTGCCGGTCGAGTTGTTGGAGCATCTCGGCAACGGAACGAAGATCTTTTGCAGACCCGCTAAAAAGGCCCGAACGCATCTTTAGAAGCACAGGGCGGAAATTTCCTCCCGCAAGTCTCGCCAGGGCTTCCCGCAGGGCGAGCAGCGGCCGCAGGAGCGTGAAATAAACAAGAGTGGCCGCCAGAATCCCGGCCGCCAGCAGAATCCACCAAGCCATCAGGTCGCCCGGAAGCGGTAGCCTTCGCCACGGACCGTTTCCAGCCGCTCGGAACGGGTTCCCAGCTTTTCCCGTAGCCGGCGGACATGGGTGTCAACGGTGCGCGTATCGATCGTGTTTTGATATCCCCACACGTCGTGCAGGAGGGCCTCCCGGGATTGGACCCGTCCCCGCCGCTCAAGCAGCAGGCTCAGGAGCTTGAATTCGATCGTTGTCAGATCCAGGCGTTTCCCATCCATCCGGGCCTCAAACCCTGTGCGGTCGATTTCAATTCCATCCAGCTGAAGAGTTTCCGTCTTTTTGGATGCCTTGGTCCGCCGGAGGACAGCTTTGAGGCGAAGAATCAACTCCTTCGGGCTGAACGGTTTGGTGATGTAGTCGTCCGCTCCGAGCTCCAGCCCCTTCACGCGTTCTGCAGGCTCCCCCTTGGCGGTGAGCATGAGAACAGCCACATCGGAGGTTTCCGGAGCCTTGCGAAGCTTTTGACACACTTCATAGCCGCTCATTCCGGGAAGCATCAGATCCAGAATCACCGCGTCAGGACGCTGCTCCGCAATGGCCGTCAAGCCATCAGAACCGTTGTTCGCGATCAGGACCTCATAGCCGGAGCGGATCAGATTATACCTCAGAAGATCCACCACATCGGATTCATCCTCCACCAGCAAAACGGTTTCTCGCATCAACCGTGCCTCATAGCGGTTTTTTGCCACCACTGGCAAGTCACCAAAAAAAAGATTCGGGCCACACGCGAAATTGCTCAGAACAAAGGAAACTGAACCGCGGTGGCCCGAATTGCTGCCTTAACCGATAGATTCGACCGCTCCCGCCGGCGGACGTTCAAAATTTTTTCAAAAACTTTCTAATCCGGCGGGAGGCGGTGGTAAGGGAGGGGTTGTGGGCAAGGGGACCCGGTAAGAAACGGGTGCCATGGCCGCCGTATTAGAAGATTTTGCCCCGCAAAAGGGAGGCAAATTCAGCGTTACGCAATCCGAGCAGTTTTTCGGCAGCACGACCGCGACGGTCGCTGCTTTAATTTTGCGAAGCAAAATTTATTGATCCGGCGGCGGTGGGCGATTGTTTCCTGCTGGCTGCCCTTGCCCGCAACCTCATCCGTCGCTCCTCCTCCCGCCGGATCATGTGAATAACTTGCGAAGAAAAGACGTCCTTCGGAAAGAATTGTTCACCGTGGATTTGTGAATTGTGGGCGGATACGCTAGCGGAAAGGGGTGACGCTCACCGATATCCGCAAGACGCTGGCCAGCCTCGATGTCAGACCGAGACAGACACTGGGTCAGAACTTCCTGCACGATCAGAATCTCGCGCAGTGGATCGTACTGCAGATTGGTGTCGGAACGGAGGACACCGTGGTGGAGATCGGGCCCGGACTTGGGGCTCTTACCGAATTTCTCGTTGGCCGTGTTGCACGGTTGGTGCTGATTGAGAAAGACGGGAAGATGGTGGAATCGTTGCGTGAGCGTTTTGATGCATCGGACGTGGAACTGTTCCACGCTGATGCGTTGGATTTTGATCTCCGGATTTTGTGGGGAGGTGGTCCGGTGAAAGTGGTTGGCAACCTGCCGTATTACGTCTCAACGCCACTCATTGCGAAATTCACTTCAGCCCTCTCACCCGCATCAGAGCTTGTTCTAACGCTGCAGAGCGAGGTTGCCGACCGTCTCGCGGCACAGGTAGGTGATGCCGACTACGGTGCGATGTCGGTGTGTGTGCAGCGGCGTTGGAACGTGGAATTTTTGCGCCGTCTGCCACCTTCGGTTTTCTATCCGGTTCCGAAGGTTTCGTCCGCGGTGGTGAGGCTCTCTGCAAGGTCCGCCGGATCTTTTCCGGCGCTCGATGAAGAGTTCTTCGAGCAAATTGTCCGCAGCGGGTTCAGTCAGCGCCGCAAGCAATTGAAAAATCTTCTGCCCGGGTTGCGCGCGGACTGGCCT
>JBGSSC010000083.1:0-3037 GCA_041737265.1 Terrimicrobiaceae bacterium
TTCGTGGCGGGGCTTCCAGAAAAGCTCGTAGGCGAAGAATGCGGATCCCCCGAGGAGCCCCAGCAAAAGGACCAGGACCACGACGAGTTTGATGGCTGTTGACATGAGAAAAGTTTACGGGACCCCGGGCACAGAAGGAACTTTTAAAGCAAGCCCCGCCGCTGCCACTCACCGAGGTTCTCCCCGGCCGAACGGTTGATCAAGTCCATCGTGAATTTCAGGAGGCAGACCTCCCAGGCATCGTCCACGCCGGAGATTAGTGCCGACTGAGGGTCATCGGTGGCGGTCATTTCCGCCTCGAGTCGGCCGAGCACGTCCACCGCGTTGTCATGGACCACCGTCTGCTTCACGTCGGTTTTGCGGAGTTGGAAGCCATAACGGAGAATCTTGAATGCTTCGGCGCGTTCCTCCATCCAATCGGCAAAGTCACGGGCGCCGTCGCCGAATCCGTCGAGCAGCAACTTTTTGAAATTGTGGGGAGAAACGATCCGTGGCCTCTCGGCCTCGATATTTCCCCCGCGGACGCGCACAGCATTGACCTCATCCATGAGCTCTGTAACCAGGAGGAAGCTGAACTTGGTGGTCCCGAAAGTTTCAATGAGGCCCTTGGGCTGCACGATCACCTTCGTGTTTTCCATGGCGTAGTTAAAATCGTGGTCTTCGATCACCATGGAACCATAGGCGGGACTCGCCGCTGCGCAATCCCTCATCCGCGGATTTGACATCCGGGAGAGTTCGGGGCTTCCTTGCCTCCATGAACCTTTGGAACCCCTCGCCCGGCCCCCGGCCGCGAAAGCCCTGAACCCATCCTCACCAAATTCCCCGGTCAAACGGGTGAACCTCCGCACACCTGACGTGCTGGCCAGCGTGCAGGCCCAGGTTGAGTCGCACTATCGGAGCGCCCTCGTCGAGAGGATCCGGGACGCGGGGGGGGTGCTCACCGCCGGCCGAACCACCATCCGCCTCGCGAAACAGTTTGGATTTTGCTACGGGGTCGAACGGGCCATTGACCTTGCCTACGCCGCGCGAAAAGTTTTTCCCGACCGGCAGATTGTCCTTCTTGGCGAAATTATCCACAACCCCGATGTCAATGCCCAGATGTCGGCGCTGGGAATCCGCCACCTGCCCGCGAGGCCGGATGCGGTGCAAATTGCGGGACTCGACCCGGAAGACATCGTGATTGTCCCTGCTTTCGGGGCGGAGGTTGCAACGATCGAGGCAGTGAAGCAGGTTGGTTGTCAGATCGTGGACACCACATGTGGCGATGTGATGAGTGTCTGGAAGAGGGTGCGTCAAAACGCAACCGAACAGGTCACCAGCATCATCCACGGCAAAGCAGAACACGAGGAAACACGCGCCACAGCCTCCCGGGCGCTTGGCAAGGACGGCACCGGCCATTACCTCATCGTGCTCGATCTCAATCAGACTGCGGGTGTTTGTGAATTCATCAAATCGGGCGGGGACTCCGCGTCGTTTCTCACTCAATTCAAGGGTGCGTATTCGCCCGGGTTCAACCCTCAAAAGCACCTGCAGCGCGTGGGCGTCGCAAACCAGACGACGATGCTGCGCAGTGAGACCGAGGAAATCCAGCGCAGGATCCGGGCCGCAGTCGAGGATCGCTACAACGGCAGCAGCTCGAATTTCCGGTTTTTCGACACCATCTGCGGGGCAACCCAGGAACGCCAGGATGCGCTCTTCGGACTCCTCGACCAGCCGCTCGATCTGTTGGTTGTCATCGGAGGCTACAACAGCTCAAACACAACGCACCTTGTCGAAATCGGGGAAAAGAAGCTCCCCACCTATTTCGTGCGCAATGCGGGATGCCTCCTGAGTGAACGGGAGATCCGCCACTTTGATATCCACCGCGACGAGGAAATTCTCGCCTCGGGCTGGCTGCCCCCTCGGGAATCTCCGCTTGTGGCCGGGATCACCGCCGGAGCCAGTTGCCCGAACAACCTGATCGAGGAGACCGTCCGCCGCCTGCTCGACTTGCGCGGAGAGGAGGCCTGATGTCCGAACGATTGGACATTGTTTCCCTGCGCTCCCGGACCAGGGACGCGACCGCACCCGCGCGTCTTCACGCTCAAGCCGAGGAAGTCACGCGGAAGGATTCCGCAAACGGAAAGCCCTACTTCGAGTTGCGCCTGAGGGATGGCAACGGCAGTTTGACCCTCCGCGCATGGAACGACACCCCGGCCTATGCGGCATGCGAGGCTCTGCCTTCCGGTGCAGCGGTGGAGGTCGAAGGAGAATTTTACCAGAATGGCTCGTTCGGCCTCGACGCCAAACGCTGGTCCGTGCGGGTGCTGGAGCCGGATGAGGCAACCGCTCTTTTTGCAGGCAACGAGCATGCGCAGGCCTGCACTGCCGAACAGCTGAAATTTTTGGAAGAGACAGTTTCCTCACTCGCCGACCCCCGGTTGAAGGCGCTTTGCAGCACATTTCTCCGGGACTTCGGCCCGAGGTTCTCCCGTGCGGCAGCGGCCCGCATGAACCATCATGCGCGTCGCGGCGGCCTTCTGGCGCATACCGCACAGATGATGCGGGCCGCGCAGGCCCTTGCCACCGCTTACCCGCAACTCAATCGCGATTTGCTCTGCGCCGGAGTGCTCTTCCACGATTCCGGCAAGCTCTGGGAAACCTGTCCCGCGGAGGAGGGCTTCGAAATTCCGCGGGAAATGCGGGGAGAACTCCTTGGTCATATCAGCATCGGAATCGAGTTGGTCAACACGCTCTGGCGCTCCCTGCCGCTCGAAGAATGGAAAACGGTAAAGCCTCCCTCCGAGGACGTGCGGATGCACCTCCTCCATCTGGTCGCCGCCCACCATGGACAATTGGAGTTCGGATCCCCGGTTTTGCCAAAAACCCCCGAAGCGATTGCCTTGCACTACATCGACAACTTGGACGCAAGGCTGGAGATGCTGTCCGAAGCCTGTGTCTCCCAGCCACTGATTGCCCCGGGTATCCACGAAAGAGTGCGCACGCTGGGAGTCAACCCGGTGACCCCTCTCCCGCCTCACGAGGAGTAATACCCCAC
>JBGSSC010000066.1:0-9300 GCA_041737265.1 Terrimicrobiaceae bacterium
CGAAGGCCGCTCCGATGATCACACCCACTGCAAGATCCATCACACTGCCCCGGGCGATAAACGCCTTGAATTCATCAACAACTTTCTTGCGTCTTTGACTACAGGGAACCCCTCCGCCGCAGAAGGCAGGTGGAGAAACAGGGTTCCGGCGAGGAGATCGGCGGCTCCACCCGGTGAGAGATTTTTTTGGACGAATTCCGCATGGATGCCGATAGCGCGTGCCTTCCAGTCGGCCCGCGAGATCCCGCCCGAACCGAGAAAGGCCTCTGCACGCCCGCGCGCAAAGGCTGCTCCTGCAAGACCCCCGCGATGCGTCAGATTCGTATCGGAGACGGACGCGATGAGCAGAAAGAGCGTCTCGATCGCTGCGGCGTCGGCCGCAAAGCCATCATTCAGACGACTCCGATAATGGGGCAATGCCCGCTCGAAGAGAGATGGATAGCCGGCCGCAGCTTCCAGTCGTGCTCCAACCCTGGCATCGCTCTTGGCGTGTCTGAGGAGGGCCGGTCCCCACTCTTCAAGCAACCCAGAACGGACGGAATCCGGCCCGGCATCAATTCCTGCGCGGGCTGTTGCTGCAACAAGCAGCCCCATGGCAAAAATCGCCCCGCGGTGCGTATTAATACCTCCGGTTGCCTCCAGCATCCGCCGCTCCGCCTCGACCCCCAGAGGCACCAGCCCGGATTCAAACGCAGCGCCAGCCGCAGCCGCCCCCGCGATACGGGAAAACGGCTCCCGGAGCGACTCGGCGGAAACCCGCATTAAAACGTAATCCATGTCGTGATGGGAACCCGTATCCACCGGACTCACCAGACCGGGCTTCGGAAAGAGGTCTATCTCGTCAAGGAGCGCATCCACTGCCAGCCCAGCAAGCCTCAGGCTGACTCCAACTGTAGAGGTCGGGGACCAGGGCGAGTCCAGTCTCTCTCCCTTCACAGAGCGCATGCAAAGCAGTTCCGATTGATGATAATAAAAACGGTCCCCACCAACGACGAACAACTCACTGAAAAACGCGTCTCCAACTGAACCCTCGTATCCTCTTCATCCGTGCCTATCCGTGTCATCCGTGGTTGAAAAAAGGTCTGAGTTTACCCTTCTCTAGTTTTTTAACTGCGGGATTCAGGATCAATAAAAGCTGGCTCTGGATACTAATGCGACCTCATGGAGTGACTTCACAAGCAGCGGGTCACGACCCCATTCCTTCCAGTGCACCTCGCCTTTGCCGGCGAAGGAAAGCTCGGCATCGATGCGAACCGGGCAGTCGATGCGCGCGAGAAGGGAACAAACCTCGTCGGCCACTCCGGGTGTTGAAAGGTCAACGACAAGGTCAAGATCCGAAGTCCCCGTCGTGTAGCGGGTGCCGGTAATCGCCTCCCACATATAGCTTCCAATGAGACGGATGGCGGCTCCCTCAAGGGGTTCGAGAAGGGCGGGAGGAACCGGCATGGAAAGCTTTCCGGCGACTTCGCCAAGCAAGGGCGGGCGCGAGGTTTCGACGATATCGGTCAAGGTGGAGCTTGCCGCCACTCTTGCCGGTGCCCCGGAGGCCGACGGCAGACAGAACCCGAGGGAAAGCGTTTCCTCCGGGCGGGTGCGGCAGACAATGAATGGATTCCCGGCTTCCTGCCAGGCTGCGGCGGTTTCCGGCCCGTCGGGTGCTTCTGAAAGCCAGACGAGGGAATGACGGCGAATCACGCCGCGGACTCTGCGAGCACGCGTTGCTGGACGTCGAGTGCCTGCGGTCGGCCACCACGTTCCTTGCCAAGCAGGGCGCGGGTGTCTTCGGTGGTCGCGGCATCAATTGCCGCGGAGAGCTTGGCCGGAAGTGAATCGTCTGTCGGCCAGACTTCCATCACTCCGCCAAGCAGGGCAAAGGGTCCTGCACCGAATTCGAGTGCGGGGAGGGTTTTTGAAAGCTCCTGCAGGGTGGCAACGGGGATCTTCGTAACAGCTGACATGGCCTCCACGGGCATGAGTCCCAAGGAGGCTGAATCGAGTGCATAAATCGCGTCCGCGAACATGCCATAGCAAAGGAAGGCTCCGCCGATCGCCTTGCCGGTAGCGACAGTAACGAGTTTGTGCCCGGCTTCGCGCGCGACCTCAAGGCAGGTCAGCAAATGCCCGAAGTAAAACGGCAGCCCGAGCATCTCGGCGGTCCGGTTCGGTTCCTGACCGGCACTGTCCACCAACATCACAATCGGCATGCCCGGCTTGGATTCAATGCAATCGAGCACCTGGGCCGACAGAAGGAGTGCCGCCGCATCATTGATATAGGTGCCTTCAACGGTCCCGATTACGCAAACGGCGCTGCCATTCAGCGATGCGTAGCCGGTGGCGATCTTGTCCGTGAGGGTGATCCCGGACGCTGAATCTCCAAAGAAGCGTGCAAGCAGATTTGTCATGGCTTTTTGGGAGCGAAGCTTTCGACGAACTCAGAGGCCTCGGCGAGAGTTGCCGCGGCGACATCCCGGATTCCAAGGGCCGCCCAGATGGCGTCGGGATCGGGGGTTTTTCCAAAGGTATCCAGGCGTTCCTGCAAAAATTTCTGCCGTGCTTTGACAAAAGCGAGGTCGGGCTTTGCGGAGCGGCTCAGCAACGAGAGGATCCCATCACGGACGGCGTCGGTTGAGTCGTTGACGAGGGCCTCGGCGTCCCCGAGGAGGAACCGAGTTTTCCCGCCGCTGGTTTTCCACACGAGTGCGCGGTTGGAGGAATCGAAGGCCTCTTTTCCCATCCACTTTTCGATGACGATGGGACCTGAGATCCCGATGCGGCCGTGTTCGGTCATGAGGCGGAAGTCGCAGCAGGCCGATAGAATTCCCATGCCGCCGTAGGCACCGATATCCGAGCCGATCACGGCGATCGTTGGTGCCCCGGCTGCACGACAGTCAAAGACCGCGCGAATCGCCTCCGCGATGCCAATTTCGCCGGAGGAACCCTCGTGGAGCCTCACACCGCCGCTCTCAACCAAAAAAACACACGGCAGCCGGTCCCGCGCTGCCGATTTGAGCAACCCGACAAGCTTTGCGGAATGAACCTCCCCGACCGAACCTCCGACAAACTGGCCGACCTGGGCCGCAAGATAAAGCGGCTTGCCCGCAATTGAGGCGCGTCCGATTGCAATCCCGTCATCAAAGGCGACGGGAATGCCGAGCTTCGGCAGATAGGCGCTCATCACCCGCTCGGGAGGAGGGATGATCTCGCTGAACGACCCGGGATCGACAATTGCCGCGATGCGTTCGCGGGCTTTCAGTTCATGGTAAGGCACCCGGCTCATGGTTTGACGGAAGTTAAAAGATCGAGGGCCTGGCGAAGCCGCATTGTGATCACAATCGGCGAGGCACCCTGATCATGAATGGTGATCGTGGTTCCACCGACAGCGTAGTGCGAAGCGAAATCACCGAGCGCCGCCAGCCACGAATCTTTATAACCGGGAAACGATGTTTCCACCGAGTAAGATACCGACGCAGGCGCGGCGGCACTGGGCTCGATCAGGACTTCCAAGTTGCCCGATCCGACCACGCCCGAGAGAGCCCACTTTCTTGATGCGGGCCAAGCCACCTGCTTCGACGGGAACGATTGTTGAAATTTCTCCATGGGGATCACCAATCCACGAATTGTGCGGGAGGATCGTAAAGCCCGCCCGACCAGCGGACGAGGTCCTTGACTTCCTGAGCGGCCAAAAGGCTCCGGTTGGCACGTGCCGGCGAGACTCCCAGGTCTTCGGGGAGTTTGATGATGCCCCGTTCGCGCAGGGATGCCGTATCGGCTGACGAGCGCTTGAGCCCGACGGGCGTGTAGCCCGCGACTCCGCGGATCGCAGCGGTCCGCTCTTCGGGTGTGCGGCAGGCCCCAAGGTTGGCAATTCCCTCTTCGGTCACGAGGTGGGTCACGTCATCGCCGTAAATCATCACCGGTGCCACTCCCTGCATCGCCGCCTTGATCGAAGGATCCTGCGCGTCGAGAGATTCGACAAAGGTCGGAACCCGGCCGGCTTGAAAAGTCTCCACCATCTGCACGACCAGCTTGCGGCCCGGGATTGAGCCGGGGCCCGGGTTCGCTTCGCGTCCGGCTTTAAGCCACGCTTTGGTCGGGTGACGCCTCCCCATGGGTTGGCACCCCATGTTCGGCGCACCGCCGAAGCCGGTGATCCGCTTTTTCGAAACCGTGGAGGAATTCCCGTGGATGTCCACCTGGAGGCTCGCCCCGATGAACATATCCAGCGCGTAGTGCCCGGCCAGCTGCCCCATCGGGCGGTTGGAATGAAAACTTCCGTCGCGGCCCGTAAAGTAAATATCCGGGCGGGCTGCCGTATAGCGCTCCATCCCGACCTCTCCGCCAACCGAGAAAACGGTTTCGACCCATCCGGACTCGATGGCAGGGATCATTGTCGGAAGCGGATTGACCATCCAGTATTTGCAAATCTTTCCCTTGAGCCCGAGTTCCTCACCATAGGTCGGAAGCAAGAGCTCGATGGCCGCCGTATTAAAGCCGACCCCGTGGTTCAGCGACTCGACCTCGTATTCCTTGTAGATTCCCTGAATGGCAACCATCGCCATCAGAATTTGCACGTCGGTGATGGCTGCCGGATCGCGCGTGAAGAGCGCGGTGAGATGCATCGGATACGGCGCCCCGATCACGAAATCAACCTGGTCGGTCGGAATGTCGATGCGCGGCAACTCGTCGACGATCTCGTTGACCTGCGCGATGACGATCCCGTCGTAAAACGCCGTGGGTTCCACGATGGCGGGCGTTTCCTCGGTATTTGCGGCAAGAAAAAGGTTCCCCGCACGGTCGGCCTTCGCAGCCGCAATGAGCGCCACCCGGGGAGTCAGATCGATATAATACCTCGCGTAAATTTCGTTGTAGGTGTGGATCGCTCCGATCGGAAATTTGCCCGAGGCCAACAAGTCGGCAACGGCCCCTCCCTGCGGCCCCGCATAGCAGAAGTCCACCTTGCGGATCATCCCCTTTTTGAAAAGCTCGATGTGTTCGGGCAGCGTGATGCATGACATCACAAGGTGGATGTCACGCATCGTCGACGAATCCAACGAGGCAAGCTGGGCCGCCAAAAAGTCGGCCTGCTTCTGGTTGTCGCCCTCCAAACAAAGAATGTCGCCGGGCTCGATCACCGCACGCAACAAGTCGGCTGTGCGCTCATGAGGGACAAGCTTCCCCGAGGCCAAACCGGACGCCCGGGAAATCCTGGCGGCCTTGTTACGGCGTCGGAGGTCTCGGGGCTGTGCGCTCATCACCGGCTTGTTTCTCTGCGGAGCAACAGGATGTCAAGGTTGCTCGGTCGATTTTTTCAAAGGACCGGAAAAGCCTTTTACTTGAAAAACGGTCCCAGCGCCTGATTGACCGCAGCATTGATCCGCTGCTGTCTCTCGGCCGGGGAAATCCCCTCGATGATTGCCTTCCGGGCATAATTCCGGAAAACCAGCTTGTTTGTGCGGGCATCAAGCAAGTCGATCACGATCCCGCCATCGTCAAAGGTGTCCGGACGCTTGCTTTCGATCACACCGCGACGGTGGGCCTCATCCATGATGGCGGAGGCATCGCGCCCGTGGCCGAAGTAATCCTGTGCGAGCGAAGTGGAGACATTTCCCTGACGCATGAGAAGGTATGCAATGATCAGATCGGCATCACCCTGCACGACGGGAATTCCATTGGCTTTGAAAGCTGATGTGATAGCCGTTTGGACCATTTGGTTGACCTCTGCCGAGCGTTCGAGGCTCGTCGAATTGGCGGCAAAAGGGTTTTTCTTTGCCGCAACAAATCGTGCGGATCGATAGCCGGCCGAACTTCCCTTGGGCTGTTCGATGGTTTGGCAGCCGACAAGCGCCACACAGAGAAGAAGGAAAAAGGATTTTGGGATCATGGGTTGTTGAATGAGTGTTTGCCGTGGGATTGTTGATGAGCGTAAGCCGATGCGTTTAAGTGCAGGGTTGACTCCCGCTCGCTCCCGGCTCCCTCAAGGAACCGCATGGACTTTTCGCAGCGAAAAGTTTTCAGCGAGGCACTGGGAATTGGGGCTTTAAGCAGGATGGGGAAGAAATTTGTGAGCATGTCCTACCAGTTCTGAGGGAGTGCCTGGCTGGGTCAGTGCCCGTCGCCGAAAATGAAATTGGTCCAGGATTTCATTCGCATGAGCACCTTTCGAATCACTGCCAGATGGTGCATGTGGTGGGTGTAGATGGCCACCTCTCCCTTGCTTCCGGGAACAATCTGATACTTGGAAAGATCTTCGGTGAACTCGATTTCAACCAGCATGCGCCCATCGCCTTTGATTTGCTGGGGATCGATCAGGTTGCCCGTGGGTTGCAATTGCCCCTGCGAAATGTAGGAGCCCACCGTGACGACTTTGCCCTTAAAAAAACGCCCCGGAACGGCCGGCAGGATGACCTCGGCTTCGGAACCGTTTTCAATACGCTGGGCGCTGTTCTGAAGGAAAGCCGCCGCAAACGAAGGCTCCTCATCATGCATGAATACAATCACCGGCCGCAGCGGAACCGATGCCGCATACATCCCGGGCCGCAGAAACAGCTGAGCCACCGTGCCGTCCGTCGGGGCGCGCACCACGGTTTGTTCCAGATTGAATTTTGCCGTGTCCAGTTCCGCCTGCAAACGGGCGACCTCGGTGTTCACACCGCGAAGCGTGGCCTGCGCATCCAACAAGGCCCGATCGGCATCAGCCCTCGCCGCCTGGGCGGAGGCTTCCGCCGCTAGAAAATCGTTTTTTGACTTCTCAAATTGCGCGAGGGAAATCGAACCGCTGTCCTTGAGTTTGGTGGCACGGTCAAAGATATCTTTCGCTCCATCGCGGGCGGCGAGTGCTGACTCCAATTGCTTCTGCGCGGAGTCCGCCGTGGCCTGGAGCTGGGAGGTTGCTTGCACGGCGTCCGCCAGCGCGGCCTCCTTGGATTCCACTGCATTTTCGAAAGGCGTGGGATCGATTCGGAAAAGAACATCGCCCTTCTTGAGAGGAGTATTGGGTTGGACGGGAACCTCGATGACCGTGCCGCTTACCGCAGGAATAATCGGTGTGGTGCTGAAATAAAACCGGGCCTCACTGGTGTAGGGATGATTGTAGTTCATGCCCAGGAGCAGGGCACCGATCAGCGCGACTCCGCCCAGAACAGCCGTCAGCAATGTGAAACCGTTGACCGGAATCTTGAAGAGGCGAAAGACGCCATAGGCCAGCGCGGCGTAGGTCAGAATAAGAAGAAGGTCCATGCTTGGTCTGAGTCAGTGCCTCGCTTATTTGGCAGGCGATTCCGTTGTTTTGGTGAGATGGGATTCCAGTTCGGCGACCCTTTTTTCAAGTTCTTGAATCCGGCCCGCTGGGATCGAATCTCCTCCACTTTGCGGCGGAACCTTGCCCCGATAGCCATGCTCGGGGTGGTAGGCGGTGTCCCAAAGCCAGAGGAACGGCCAGATCGCGTGGAGAGTGAATAGGCTCACCCACCCGCCGTAGTGAATCGCATCCTGGTGAGGGTGATTCCTCGCCTTGGCCAGATGATATGGGATGTCGTGAATGGCGATCATTCCATACGACAGGAGAAGGACGATGAAGACGATGAGAGCGAGGCCGAAGTAACTGAGAAAATCCATGGCAGATAAGGGAACCTTTGGCTCAGGTATTCTCTCAATTTGAAATATGCAATACAATACCACCGCAGGGGTGTGGACCCAAGGTGGAATGCAGGCTGGGGGATTGACCTCGCTATGAAGCGCTTCTTGGTGAGCTCCAGCATTTTCTGGTCCTCCGCTGCGGAATTTAGCGCGCATTAATTAATATTGTAGCAACGGCACTCCGCTGCTGCGTCCTATTGCCCGCGAGCCCGCCCCTTGCACCCGCTGCACCGGATTAGTCTCCGAAGCCTAGAACAATGGCGGTGGTGTTATCCCGCCCGCTGCGTTCGAGCGACGCTGAAACGAGCCGTTGGGCCGGAAGAAGGGCTTGTTCACCCGGATCCGGCGAGCGGAGGAGACGCTCGAGTTGGGAGTCGAATAAACCGTCGATCAGGCCGTCAGAGGCGAGAAGGAACCGGTCGCCGGCCGCAAGCCCGACGGAACCGATCTGTGGATCGACAAATTGGTGTCCGGCACCAAGCGCCTTCTGAAGCGAATTGCGACCCGGGTGGGAGCGGGCCTCGCGTTCGTTGAGTTTGCCATTGCGGTAAAGCCATCCGACGTGGGTATGGTCCTCGGTGAGTTGTCGAATGGGGCCGCCGCTCCCCGGCAGATAGTAGAGGCGACTGTCCCCGATATGCGCATACCTCAGCCAGCCCGGGCTCACCCAACACAGGGTGAGCGTGGCACCCATCCCTGCACATTCTTCATAACATGCACCAAGATAACCCAACGCCTTGTGCACCTCGTCGAACAATTCTTCCAGCACCTCGGAAAAGCCACCCCCGAAACCTGCCGCACAGAGCTTGTAGGCGGGAGGCAACAACTTTGTGATCTTCTCGACCGCGATCCGGCTCGCGAATTCCCCGGCGTGCGCACCTCCCATCCCGTCGCTCACCGCAAAAACATAATCAAATTGCCCCAGGCCCCCCTCGCCGACCTTGCCGAGGTAATGCACCTCCCTGCCGTCGAACTCCAGGCAGAGAAACGAATCCTCGTTGTTCTTGCGCACCCGTCCGCAGTCGGTGTGGCCGGTCCACTCGATCGCCATCGGAACGTTACTTTCCACCGGCTTCCTTCAGAATCGTTGCGAACTCAAAATCAATGAGACAGAACCTTCCGTCGCTCGACCGGTAGGTCACATTGCGGATTTCCGCGTCGTCGTGCCGCACCCCGTAGGTCTCAAGCTCCGCAAAAAGCTCGGCGGCCCGTTTCTCGTCAAGGTGCTCAACGCGGCTCCCGCACGCCGATGTCACCATCCTCAATTCCTCCGGATGAGCCTCAAGTAGCCGCGGAACGAAAGGACAATCCCTGGATTCCAGATACTTCAGCACTTTCACCTCATTGGCGAAACGCTCCTCCGCCCGAGGCCCGCGAAAGGTCTTGTGAACTTTTCCGTCGTAGCCGATCCGCACGGTAGCCCGAAGCGTGTCTTTGACCTGATTCATCCGGCTTCGATCATCAACTGTCGGGGCAGCCACTTCAAGGCGTGAGTGAGTGGAGCACTCCGCCGTTTCGACCGTTCGCATTGCGCCACATTGAATGACACCGGGGAGAATAAAAGGAAAGGGGTAGGAAAGGTCGCTGCGTCATAAAGAATGACACCCGGATGAAAAAAGAATCAGGGCAAATGAGCAAGAGAAGCAAAACCGAGTTACTGGAGCA
>JBGSSC010000110.1:0-2556 GCA_041737265.1 Terrimicrobiaceae bacterium
CCCGCCGCCCGCGGTGGCCTTTCCTTCGCGGGGGCTTTGGCCATAATCGCATTCTTGGCACCGGCTCCCGCCAGATTAGAATACGAAGAGAGGACTTTGCACCAAGGCCAACCTCCGGTCGCAATTCCTTCCAAGCGGAAATTAAATCATCAATGAACCGTCCGGCCGCAATTCTTCTAACGGGAGTTTTCCTCCCCAGCCTTTTCCTCGGATGGTTGGCATTGAGGACGATAGGCGAGCAACAAATTATTCTGGAGAGGAGGACGGCGGAGTTTTTCCAGGCAGAAGCGGATGCGTTGGCCGATGCCGCCCGCAGGATGGTGGAAGTACACCAACGCGCTTTTGCAGAGGGTGTCGCGGGGTTGCTTGCACAAAAGTCACCCGCTATTCTGGCAGAAAATTTTTCCTCCGAAGGTCGGGAAATCATCGCTGGAAGCGTGCCTTTTGCCGTCGGGCCCCTGGGTGCCATTGCCGCCCCACGAGCAGCAACGTTAACGGATGAGGACTCTGCCCGGCAGTTTCTCGCACAGAACAGCCAGTTTTTGAGCAACACGGTTTCGGAGGAAGTTTACCAGACCCAAACTGCCGGCCTCGCAGCAGCAGTTCCACGGGCCGCCCGCAGCGAGGCTATCCGGCAATATGCGGAAAAAAAGGACAAGGCGGCACTTGCGAAAGAGGAATATTCCCGGACGGCGAAAACCCAACAACGCGCCGTTCAACCACTCAAGGTTGTCGCTTCGGAGCAAGCCGCTCCCGAAACCCCCGCAGCAAGCGTTGCACCGGAGATGTCGGATTTCCGCACGGCAACAGCCTCCGGCGAGGGAGGTATCCTCGCACGATTCGTGGACAATGAGCTTCAGTGGTTTCTGTGGAGCAGGCCGCCCGGCGCTGAGGGCTATACATTTGGCTGCATGGTGCCCTCTGCGACGATGGAGGCCTGGTTCTCTGCAGGCGGTTTCGTGGAGTCCTCCGGCAACTCCGACCTCTGTTTGGCCGTACTTAACGAACGAGCCCAACCTGCCTTTGTGTCCATTGATGGGTTTGAAGCAAAGTGGAAAAGACCATTTGTCTCTGCGGAAATCGGCGATATCCTGCCATTCTGGGAGGCCGCCGCCTATCTCGTCGATCCAACCAGACTGGATGCTGCAGCACGCGCGGCACGCACCACACTGGGCTCGATGATCACACTCGCCCTCTCTGCGATTGCCGCAGCTGGATATTTCGTCTGGCGGGATGCCCGCCGACAGATCGAGCTCGCCACCAAGAAGACGGATTTTGTCAGCAACGTTTCCCACGAACTTAAAACTCCGCTCACCTCGATCCGCATGTTTGCGGAACTTCTCGCAACACCCTCCGGCGAAGATCCGGAAAAGCGCGCCCGCTATCTGCGTGTCATCACCCTGGAAAGTGAACGCCTCACCCGTCTGATCAACAATGTGCTCGACTTTGCCCGCATCGACAGGAAACGGAAAACATACAACAAACGCCCGACGGACCTGCATCCCGCCATCGCAAGAGTATGGGAGGGAATAGAACTTTATCTCACCAGCGACAAATGGCAGTGCACGTGGACGGCGGATGATCCTCCCTTCATGGTCATGGCAGATGAGGATGCGATCAGTCAGGTCCTCGTGAACCTGTTTTCCAATGCGGAAAAATATGGACCCGGCGGGAAGAGTCTGGAGCTGAGAACCTGGAAGGAAGACCGTATTCTTCACGTGGCCGTGCTCGACCGCGGTCCGGGTGTGCCTCCCGGGCAGGAAACAAAAATCTTTGAAGCCTTTTACCGGGCCTCCGACTCGCTGGACAGCGGTGCCCAGGGCAGTGGACTCGGGCTCGCCTTGGCCAACCGCATCATTATGGATCATGGCGGCACTCTCCTCTGCTATCCGCGGAAGGGTGGAGGGGCATGCTTCACATTCACCCTTCCCCTGCTATGAACCATCAGCCCAAACGGATTCTCATCATTGAGGATGATGCTCACATACGCCTCGGTCTCGTCGAAGCGCTTGGTGCTGAAGGCTATGATGTTTGTGACTGCCGTGATGGGGGATCGGCTGTAAAAATGATCCGTTCCCTGCAGCCTTCCCTCGTCATTCTCGATGTGATGCTCCCCGGCAAAAGCGGCTTCGATATCTGTCGGGAGTTAAGAGCCGGACACAACGATGTCCCTGTCCTCCTGCTTACTGCCAAGGGGCAGGAGATCGACAAAGTTGTGGGACTGGAACTTGGGGCAGATGACTACATGACGAAGCCCTTTGGTCTGCGAGAGCTGCTTGCCCGGGTGAAAGCACTTTTGCGTCGTGCATCGGGATCCCGGGGCGGAGGAACCCCGGCGCCGGAAACAATCACTGTCGGCTTGAACAAAGTCTCGACGGCAGCATTACGCGGAGAAAGAGCTCACAAGCAGTTCACGCTGACTCCCCGTGAACTCGCAGTGCTCGTGCTCCTTGACCGCGAGCGCGGAAATGCCGTCTCCCGTGACAGGATCCTCAATGAAGTCTGGGGTATCGACTATTTCGGGAATACCCGAACCCTCGATCAGCTCATCGTGAG
>JBGSSC010000133.1:0-2420 GCA_041737265.1 Terrimicrobiaceae bacterium
TCATTTGGCTCTTGTTCCGGCTGATGATCTCCTCGGGGGCGGTCAAGCTGGTCTCCGGCGATGCCTCATGGTGGCCGGACCTCACAGCACTGGAGTTCCACTACTTCACGCAACCTCTCCCCACACCACTTGCCTGGCTCGCGGACCAATTGCCCGCCAACGTGCAAAAATTTTCCGTGCTCGCGATGTTTTTTATCGAACTCGTGCTGCCCTTCTTTCTGCTCGGGCCGCGTCGCTTGCGCCATTTCGCTGTCGGAGGGCTGGTTTTTCTGCAGGTGTTGATTTTGCTCACTGGAAACTACGGCATCTTCAACCTCCTGACCCTTGCCCTTTGCGTGCTTGCGATTGACGACCGCTGGCTTGCTTCAATTTTGCGTTTGCGCGATTGGGAACCGGCCCCGGTGCGGCGAAGCCCTGTGGCAGCACGGGCTGTTTTAATAATCTTCGGCGCGGCGATTTTTTGTATCAGCCTCGTGCCGTTCACCTCAAGTTTGCGGATCCCACAAGCCTGGCTCGTGCCTGTGGCCAAAGTTTATGCTCCGATTTCCCCGTTTCGCAGTATTAACAGCTACGGGTTGTTTGCCGTAATGACGAAGGATCGGGATGAAATTCTGGTTCAGGGCAGCGAGGATGGTTTGGCCTGGGAAACCTACTCATTCCGGTTCAAGCCGGGAGATGTGCGGAGGCGTCCGCCCATCGTCGCCCCCTTCATGCCCCGCCTGGATTGGCAGATGTGGTTTGCAGCATTGGGGGGGGCATCATCGACTCCGTGGTTTCCCCGTTTTTGCGAGCGGTTGTTGGAGGCCGAGCCGACAGTAATCGGTCTTATTGAAAGTGATCCTTTCCATGGCCGCCGCCCGCGCTATGTGAGGGCGATGCTTGACCGCTACCGCTTCACGACGGCCGAGGAAAAGCGTGCATCCCGCGACTGGTGGGTTGCTGAGCCCATTTCGATTTACATGCCGGAAGTGGCGCTTGACCGGTCGCGTCAGATTCCTTGAGACTTGGATTCAGTGCGGGGTATCGCGAAAGATTCCAAATTTGAGCAGCGAATGGCCTCGTGGTGCAGGGCATCCAGGCTAAGGCGGCGGGGGCTGGTGTCGAGGGAGGGTTGGGGGGCAAGGAGACCCGGTAAGAAACTGCCTTGCCGCCGGATTAGAAAATTTTGCTGCGCATAGCAATAAATCCGGCCCGGCAATTCCACCGGGATCGGGGTTTGACGCTGTGCGGCCGGACGATAGACTCGCCAACCTCTGAACCTGATTACCTGTGAACGACAAAGCACCCTGGATTACATTCCGCCCCGAACTCCGCGTCTTGGATTGCACGATCCGCGACGGCGGCCTGATGAACAACTCCCGGTTCTCCGACGAGGAAGTGCGGGCTGTTTATGAAACCTGTCTGGCTGCCGGCATCGACACCATGGAGATCGGCTACAAGAATTCCCACTCCGCCTTTCCCAAATCGGAATATGGTCCCTGGCGTCACTGCGACGAGGATGACCTCCGCCGGGTCGTCAGCGATCATACTTTCGAAAAAACCGGACTCCGGCTCGCCGCCATGGCTGACGCCGGAGGGAAGTGCGACTGGCAGTCCGCCATCCTGCCCGCCAAGGACAGCGTGCTCGATATCATCCGTGTGGCCTGCTACGCCCACCAGATTTCGGAAGCCGTCGAGATGCTCCACCACTGCGACGAACTCGGTTACGAAACCACTCTGAACATCATGGCCATATCGACCGTCCAGGAGGTCGAAATCGACAAGGTGCTCGAAATCGCAAAATCCACCCCGACCGGCACAGTCGTCGTCGTGGACAGCAACGGAGCACTCTATCGCGAGCAAATCGACCACCTGGTCAACAAATACAGGAAAGCCCTCGAGGGCACGGGGAAGGAAGTCGGTATCCATGCCCATAACAACCTTCAACTCGCTTTCGCCAACACCATCGAGGCCATCATCCTCGGCTGCAACCGGGTGGATGCCACCATGCTCGGACTTGGCCGTGGCGCGGGAAACTGCCCGATGGAAATCCTCCTCAGCTTCTTGCGCAACCCCAAGTTCAAACTACGCCCCATTCTCGAGCTCATTCAAAACACCATCATGCCCATGAAGCAACGCTTCGACTGGGGGCCGAACATCCCCTACATGATCACCGGAGCGCTCAATGCCCATCCTCGCAACGCCATGGCCTTCTGCGAAAACGAGGACAACAACGATATTGTCGGGTTTTACGACCAAATGATGAGTGAGGGCTGAAGCCGGATTCAGCGATTGAAGTAAAAGGCTGGGGGGAAAAGGCAGGAATCTTCGCGCAAAGATCGCAATGGCCGCCAAGGAGATCCCACTCGAAAGATCCAGGACCCATTCGCCTGCAATGCCAACAAGGCAGTGTAGTGTCCACCCCATTTTGCGCAGCAAAA
>JBGSSC010000138.1:0-2397 GCA_041737265.1 Terrimicrobiaceae bacterium
CTTTGCTGCCCGGCCGAAACCGGTCTTACAATAGTCATCCACAATCCCATCCACGGAAAGGCCGGGATTCCAAAGCAAGCGCGCCAGCACATAATAATTGAGTCCGCGGGTGGCCCAATCGTGAGTGATGCAATCAAAATCAGCACCCACCATTCCGGTCTGGTAGCAATGGCTGAGATCCTCACCCAGTTCCTTTGTGTAGTTGCTTGGAAAAACCCGCCCGCCAAGCAGGGCGTTGGGACGGAGGTAGAGACTCGATGAACGGGCCGCCCAACGGTCCCAGCGCTCCCGATCGGCCAGCCGGGCAGCCTCGTCAAAGTAGGTCAACCCGACAAATCCAACGCTAAAGGCCGGATTGATGGGAGCACCGAGCGGAGCATCCCGGTAAACACTATACGCATACGTGGTGAATCGTGCGTCCGGCTTCTGAAGCAGAACCTTTTCCGCAACTTGATTCCAAAAATGAACGAACCGGTCCGTAAGTGAGACATAGTTCACGGAATATCTTTCACTTCGTTTCGGCCCCTTGCCAAACACCATTTCAACAGCGGGACCACTGATCGGATCAAGCTTCCGGCACTGCACGCACATGCAAAAAAAATTCGTGGCACCTCCGTCATTGGGCGCCAGAGGAACAATCGTTCCCGGAGGGTTATCCGCCAGAAACTTCAAGCGATCACGGGCTACCGCCTCCACCAGCGAACCATTGGACACACAGAAGCGTTCCCGCCCGCCGATTTGAATTCTGGTATTGTCCGGCTGAAGTGCAAACCAATCGGGGTGGTCTGCTCCATAGCGCTCATACCACCCCTGGAAGGCATGCCCTCCAATAACTTTCAGGTCTCCACCCACCCTCTGCACGCGGCTCCAGGTATCAACTCCCGAGTACTTTGCCTTGTAGGCCTCTTCGCTTTCCTGAAGCCACTCAAGCCCCTGGTTGCTGCGGTTTGCGATAAAGACCTGGGATCGGATATTGCGGCTTCGCAGAGCCGGCTCGTCTTTCTGGCGAAAGCGCGGCAGGGAAAAGCTTTCCGCAGATGGCAACACGGTTCCCAAGGGACCCGGCCAAAGCCAGCGAACGCCGAGTTTCCGCTCCAACAGGGAGACAGCCGCATAATAGGTTCCTGAATCACCTGCATCATTTCCAACTATAATAAGACCATCCGGCGTGGTCGCGATTCGATAGCCGCCGGGGACTAAGTCGCGGGCACTGACGGCGTTGTCCTCGGCAGCTTGAGATTCCCCAAACCAGATCAAATGCGAATACGATTTGCCATCCGGCCCGGTGATTAGCGCGGACCCATCTTCCGCTCTCCGCACCTTGCTTTCGCTGGTGAGAGCGACGGATATGCCGGAAATCTGTTGAAAATAGTCCTGAAGAAGCAGGGCAGCCCGATAGGGCACACTGCTTGAAGCGGGGTTGAGGGAGCCCACAACAATCAGGCAGGATCTCAGGTCCTCAGCCGAGCTCAAAAAAGGAGCTCCCTCTTCCACCTTTTCCTCGAATAAAGCGGGCAAAGGCCGCTTGACCAGCGATGGGCCGGTAGGGCCTGAAGGGATCGATGGACCGAGTGGCTCAGTTCCCCATTCCCCGGCAACGGCGGGTGGGTCCGAAACGCTCTTTGATGCTCCCGCAGCAGGGGAAGAAATTCCGGGAAAAACCCTTTGCAGGGCCTGTTCGTAAAGATCCGCAGCCTCAGGCGACACCTCCGCCCGCCCCGCAGCCTGGCGAAGGCGCATCGGGGAAATCTGAAACCAGTAGACAACGCCTTTGTCGACTTGGTTTTTCGTGGCAGCCACAACTTCCAGTCCCTCCCCTTCCCTCCCGGTTCCTGAGCCGACCAGCAGACGTTCCCCGCCAAAGGAGGTGTCTGGCGAAACGGTGGGAGCAGTCAGGCAGGCAACTCCCTTCTCCCATTCCGGAGAAGAGAAGATCGGGTTGTCGGCGATCGGCGAACGTGCTGTGCTCTCAACTTGAGGGACGGACACCAGGGAAGAAAACCCGAGCAGGTCAGAGAATCCGGACAGCCCAACACGGGAGTCACGCCGCACAGCAAACGCACGGTCCACAATAACGATTTTTCCACCTCCGGAGACATACTTCCGTACAAGTTCCGCATTATCTGCCTCATCCCAATAACCGGCGGGGTCTGAGCCTTCGGGAATCGTTAAATATTCAACAAAGATAACCGCTTGAAATTCCCCGTAGCGCGTAACCGGCAGCAACTCGTCGGTGAAAATTTCGCTTGCGATGCCCTGCGGCTCCAAAACGGCCTTTGTAAAGTAGCGAACAGCCGATATCTGGCCGCATACGGCCACTTGAGCCACGGCCGGCTCATTACTCACGGCCAGGGTTGCACAAGCAGCCAGGATCCACAGTCCTCTGCCAATTGCAAC
>JBGSSC010000146.1:0-5393 GCA_041737265.1 Terrimicrobiaceae bacterium
CCGGCTGAGGTCCCGCCTGCCGAGGCCGCTCCGGCCGCCGCTCCAGAACCTCCCGTGCCTCCCCGGAAGAAGCAGCGCGAGCAACCGCCGGCGAACGAAGAACCCTTCCGTCTCTTCTCCGACTTCTGAAGCCGTTGTGGATCCTGAGATCGACGAGTTCATCAAGTTTCTCGCGATCGAGCGCGGCCTCTCGACCAACTACCAGCTCTCCACACGCCGCTCCCTGGAAACGTTCAGCGGATGGTTCAGCCGCACAGCCAAAAGCGCGTCGCCCGCTGATGTCCAGCCCTCCCACCTCACCGACTTTCTCGCGTGGAGAAAGAAAGCCGGGCTTGCATCGGCTTCAATCAAGCTTGAGGCCATCGCTCTGCGGGTCTTCTACCGGTTTCTCATCGGCCGCAACCTGATCCGCGAAAACCCGGCAGAGCACCTGCCCATTCCGCGCATCGATGCGCGGTTGCCCGACACCCTTGGCGTCGCCGAAGTCGCCCGCCTCATCGATGCCGCACGGGAAACCGACCCCACCGGCCTCCGCGACAGGGCGATCCTCGAACTCCTTTACGCGAGTGGATTGCGTGTCGCAGAACTTTGCCGCGTGCGGCTGGAAAATCTTTCGCTGGAGGAGAGTTTCATCCGCGTCACAGGCAAGGGGGAAAAGACCCGCCTGGTTCCTGTTGGCAGTGAAGCCTGCACCGCCCTGGCGCGCTACCTGGAGGCAGGGAGGCCTGCCCTTGTTTCCAAGAGATCGGGAGCGGAGGTCTTCCTTTCCGTGCGGGGCCGCAAATTGACCACGCAGCGGATCTGGCAGCTCGTAAAAATTTACGCCTCGATGGCCGGACTTCCTGCCGACACCCACCCTCACCTGCTGAGGCACAGCTTTGCGACCCACCTGCTTGCAGGCGGTGCCGACCTTCGAATCATTCAGGAAATGCTCGGACATGCCGATATTTCCACAACCCAGATTTACACGCATGTCGACACATCGGGTCTTCGCGATGTCCATCGCAAGTTTCACCCGCGCGCCGCTTTGCCAAAAAAGGCTGTCATTCCCGGCCAGTCCGGATAAACACAAAACCCTATGCCAGCCGTCCCGCTCACAGGCCACGACAAGCCCGGAGATCCCTGCACCATCGTCATTTTTGGTGCCTCAGGTGACCTCACGAAACGCAAGCTTCTCCCCGCACTCTACAATCTGAAGGTCCTCAAGCTCCTGCCCCAGAAGTTCTCCGTGATCGGAGTCGCGGTGAGTGACGGCAACGACGAAATGGTCCGCACGAAGATGACCGCCGACATCAAGGAGTTCGCGACCCGTCCGGTGGAAGACGCGGAGTGGAACGACTTCGTCCAGCGCTGCTACTACGTGCAGGGGGATTTCAACAACCCCGACACCTTCGCGCACATCGGCAACAAGATCAAAGACGCACAAAAGACGTGGGATCTTCCGGGCAACGTGCTCTTCTACCTCGCAATTTCCCCCTCGTTCTTCGCCAAGGTCGTCGAGCAACTGGACGCCGCGGGTCTTACCACGCAGAAGCCGGATGCCTGGAGGCGGGTGATTGTCGAAAAACCATTTGGCCATGACCTCGCCAGCGCCCGCGAACTCAATGCCGACCTCACCAAGCACATCGACGAGTCGCAAATCTACCGGATCGACCACTACCTCGGCAAAGAGACTGTCCAAAACATCATGGTGTTTCGCTTCGGGAATTCGGTCTTCGAGCCCACATGGAACCGTCGTTACATCGAGTACGTGCAGATCACGGTTGCCGAGCAGCTTGGGGTCGAGTTGCGCGGGGGTTACTACGACAAATCCGGAGTGCTCCGCGACATGGTGCAAAACCACATCCTCTCCGTCCTTTCGCTTATCGCCATGGAGCCGCCGAGTTCGATTACCGGCGACGCGGTGAGAAACGAGAAAGTGAAAGTCCTTGAGGCCATCCGTCCGATGGACCCGGAAGAGGTGATCTCCAGCACCGTCCGTGGCCAATATGGTGCCGGCATGATTGGAGGCAAGGCGGTGCCCGGCTACCGCACCGAGCCGGATGTCGCGAGGGACTCCAACACCGAAACCTTCGTTGCACTCAAACTCATGGTCGAGAACTGGCGCTGGGCCGAGGTGCCATTTTACATCCGATCGGGCAAACGGCTCGCCGCCCACACGACCCAGGTCGTGATCGGCTTCCGCCGGGCACCCCTCCTGCTTTTTGGCAACGACGTGCATTCCTCCAACGCCCCCAATCGCCTCACGCTCCACGTCCAGCCCGACGAAGGCATCACCCTCGATATTCACGCAAAACGCCCCGGGCCCAGCATCAACATCGCCGATGTCCCTCTCGAGTTCTCTTACTCGGACTTCGGAGAATGCACGGCGGCCACCGGCTACGAGACCTTGCTCTATGACTGCATGACCGGCGACACAACTCTTTTTCACCGATACGACAGCGTCGACGCCTCATGGCAGATCGTGAACCCGATCCTCGACGTCTGGGGAGCGCTCAAGGCCCGCGATTTCCCCAACTACGACGCCGGAACCTGGGGGCCGGAAGCCTCGGATCACCTCATCCGCAAGGGCGGTCACGAGTGGCATTATTACCAGCTCGGCAAATGAAACCCGACCCGTCCCACCTGCTCGCCGGTGACATTGGTGGGACGAAGACGAATCTGGCAACCTTCCGCCTCGAAGGCCAGAAACTCGCGCTCCTTCGCAATGAGCGTTACCACAGCGCGGACTTTCCGGGCCTTAATTCGATTCTCAGGGAGTTCCTTGAAAACGATCGCAACCCTCCTCCTGGTGCAGCGGGATTCGGGATACCTGGAGCTGTCAAAGACGGTCGTGCCAAGCCGACCAACTTGACCTGGGGGGTGGATCAGGCCGAGATCAGTGCGGAGTTCGGCATCCCTCACGTGGCGATTCTGAACGATCTTGCAGCCAACGCTTACGGGATCTCCCAGCTCGGACTCGCCGATTTTGCGGTCATCCAAGCGGGCTCACGCAATGCCGCAGGAAACCGCTGCGTTATCTCCCCCGGCACCGGACTAGGCATGGCAGGGCTCTTCTGGGACGGCAAACGCCACAGGGTCTGGGCCTGCGAGGGCGGACATGCCGACTTCGCTCCCCGCAACGAACTCGAGATCGCTTTGCTCGAATACCTCATCAAACGCTACGGCCACGTCAGTGCGGAACGCGTGGTCTCCGGCCTCGGCATCGAAAATATTTACGAATTTCTCCGCGACACGGAACGGTGCAAGGAAACGCCCGAGGTTGCACGCGAGATGCTCACCGAGAGCCCGGGGGTTGTCATTTCCCGATGGGATGAGAAGGGCACCTGCCCGATGTGCTCTCAAACGGTCGATATCTTCGTAAACTGCCTCGGGGCCGAATCAGGCAACATGGCACTCAAGGCGATGGCAACAGGAGGCGTTTACCTCGGGGGCGGCATCCCCGCCAAAATGCTCAAACGCCTCATAGTCGGGGGATTCCTTCACAGCTTCAACGACAAGGGGCGACTCGCCACAATCACTCAGGAAATGCCGGTCAAAGTGATCCTCAACGACGATGCCGCACTCCTCGGTGCCGCACGATATGCCCTGGATATGGCCTCGGCCTAATCCGCCGGGAGCCGGAGTCAAGCGTGGATGCGGGTGCAAAAGCACCTGGGAGGAAACGGCCTCCATCGCTGGCGGATTAGAAAACTTTGCTTCGCAAAGTGCTGGGAAACGCTTTGCTTCCTATCCCTCCTTCACTGCACTGACCGCCGCTTGCCTCCCGACGATGCTTTAGAGTCGCCCAATGAGCAATTGCGCCATCGCGCGGGTGTTGGCGTGAGGTTCTCTGCCTTCGTCTTGGGGATGTATGTTTTTTCTAACATGATGACTCCGTATTAACTTTGCCTCATTTTGCGCAGCAAAATTTTCTAATCCGGCGGCGGTGGGAGACCGTTTATCACCGGGTCTCATTGCCCCTCACGCCACCCCTTGGCACCGGCTCCCGCCGGATTAGGGATTGAACTCCTGATTTGAGAGGATGCGGAAGCGGTAAAGAGTCTCGGCAGAAAGGCTCGCATTGGAGGGCAGGGCGAAGTCGGGCACACCTGCGGACCGGTTCATGTCGATGAAGCGTTCGATGATGGCATTGCCTCGCAGTTGGGCCACAATGCTATCCTTGCTTTCATCCCAAAGCTTCGGGTCCGAACCAGGCTTTTTGCGCAAGGTTTGCACCCGGTAGTGAACATTAAAGACGTTCGACTTGGTTGTGAGCCTTGGGTAGATCGTGGCATAGGGACGCTCCTTGATGTTCTCACCGGTAAGGCGGTGCTGATTCCAGAAAGCAGGGGTATTAGCGAGGGTTCGCCCGAAAGGCACCAGAGGCAATTCCGTGATCTCCGAAGGTGTGAGGAAGACATCGCCGACGCTGAAGGTATTCTGGAAAGACACCAGGGTTTCGTCGAGATTGATATCCAGGTTGTATTGAGGATCCCAGGGTGCCGCGGGGTTATACAGCTTGCTATAGCCACGTGGATTGTCCTCAGGAACCACTCCGATTTGCGTTCCTTGAAGAACAGCCCGTACAGCAGTAGATCGCTCAATGTAGGTGAAAGGGACTATTTGATAGTTCATGTTCACCTTTCCTGCCGTGGAAAAGGGCTCACTGATCGCGTAGGGTTCGACAATAGGCATCCAGAAAAGATCCAGAAGCAGATGATCGGGAGGATCAACCGCGCCAGGATGACCACCCGGATCCGGACGAAACAGAAGGGTCTGCCAGGGTTGACTGGATATCAGGCCTGTTGGCAACGAGCCAAACATCACCGCCGAGGGAATCTGGCGGTTGGCAGAGTGATAAAGTGATGCAACTGAAAACACTTCACTTTCCGTTTCCGCATTCGCGTAGGGATTAATTGTTGTTGTCTGGTCGTTGGTGCTACCCTCATCAGCCTTGTTGATAAGGGGGCCGTCCGTCGTAAATAGTGGAGAACCTGTGTCCCAATCTCCATATGTCCACGGGCCATTTAGACCGCCAGGATAGTTTGCCTGCCGCAGCATCGGAGGCATCACCATACCTGACCAGCGCCGGGCTGCCGCCGGTGCCAAACTGGTTCCAGTGGTGTAGCCAAAGACCCCTCCGCCGACTCCGACATCGGACAGAAAGTGACGCATATTCGGACGGGGAGGATTCAGCTCGGACGGAACAGTGACCGGACCCGCCGTGGGCTCCGGAACGGGAATCCACGTACGATTGGACGCTCCCTCCGGCGCGAAGAGCGTCCGGTAGTCGCCGTGAGGAAGAATGAAGGTCTGAATGACATCGTACGGCGTGTCTGCGGGAGTTTGGTCCACTATCAGTGAGTTTTGTGTATACCCGCCGCTCACCTGATTCTCACTAGTGGAAACGT
>JBGSSC010000188.1:0-2969 GCA_041737265.1 Terrimicrobiaceae bacterium
TGACGCCCGCCGCCTCCTGGATGAAATCGTTGGCAAGCGACTTCTCCGCCCCCGTGCAGTCTGCGGCCTCTTTCCCGCCAACCGCTCGGGTGAGGACATCGTCATTTACACCGATGAGTCCCGCACGGCTGTTGGCAATACGCTTCATTGCCTCCGGCAACAGGCCAAAAAAGCATCCGGACAAGCCAATTTCTCCCTCGCGGATTTTGTTGCCCCCGCACCGGCGGCAGACCACATCGGAGCATTCGCAGTCACAACCGGCCACGGACTCAAGGAACTCGTTGCCCGGTTCAAGGCCGACCACGACGACTACAACATCATCATGGCGGAGGCGCTTGCCGACCGCCTCGCCGAGGCCTTCGCCGAATATTGCCACAAACTCGCCCGTGACGCATGGGGCTTCGGAATGAACGAAGCACTAAGCAAAGAGGAGCTCATCCGCGAAAAATATCAGGGGATACGACCGGCCCCCGGCTACCCCGCCCAACCCGACCACACCGAAAAATGGGCGCTCTGGCAACTCCTCGACGCGGAGCAAAACGCAGGAATCACCCTCACGGAAAGCCTCGCCATGTTCCCCGGGTCAAGTGTCAGCGGTCTCTACTTTGCACACCCCGATGCCAAATATTTCGCTGTCGGCAAAATCGAACGCGACCAGATCGAGTCGTATGCCGGCCGCAAAAAAATGACTGTCGCCGAAGTGGAGAAATGGCTCTCCCCCTACCTCAACTACGATCCCGACAGCGCTCTCACCCGTCCCTGCCAGCCGGGTGCCACAGCGTAGGCTCCGGATTTCCAACGGCAGCTCTCTTGCCGCAGCATGACAAACGCCGCCCCCGGGGTGTCTCCTGCGGGAATCGAAGCGCCGGGCTCGTTCAGGGCACGTCGGCAGGCCAGGCCTTTGGCCGGAGGCCGTTGACGGCTTGATGGGCAATTTCGCGAAGGGAGGCTGCCCGCTCGGGAGTGAGCCAAGAGGGAGTTGACTCCACTTTCCTCACATCCTCTCCATAAAGAAACTCAAACCAAACACAGGCTGCAAGGTAACAGCCCGTGGCATTGGCATGAGACCCATCCAACCGGAAAACCTTGCCTGCGCCATCTCCGGCCAGCTTCGAGGCATCGACTTCCACATCGACATCACCGCTGCTCGGTGTCCGCCATGCGAACCCCCCGTGGATCGAGTTTTTTTCGTTGGGTAACGACGGATATTCCGGATCCGCATAATCGAAGTCGGGGTCCCGTTCGAATTTCCACTCCGGCGACTCGGCGGCTAGTTGAAAGGCATCGCCGACCGGGATGATGCGTTTGATTCCGATTTCGCGGGCACTTGCATGATAGTTCCGCGTGAGTTCCCGGTACATGAATCCCGCGGGTTGCTTGTCCATACCCATGCGGGTGTGATCCGGCCTCCAGGCCCAGGTCTGATGGTAAACCACTTCGGCATCCGGGGCGTATTTCTTGATGTAATCGAGAAGGTTCCTGGCATAAGGCCGGAAGCTATCGCTTTTCCAGCTTTCGGGACTGGCTTGCTGAATGGTCACAATATCCCACTTCTCCGCAGTCAGGATTTCCTTGAGTGACATTTTACGGCTTTTGTACTCGTAGAGCCTGCCCCGGGGGTCATCGGGATTCTCTTCACTGATCATCGCTGCATCGTAATGATTCTTGAGGGATCGCCCGCCCGGCGCTCCCACGCCAAGGGTCAACTCATGCCCTGCCTCGCTCACAATCTTTGGCAGGGCGCTTGTGGCATTCCGGAGGAAGCTGTTGCCGATTCCCAGAATTTTGAGGGATTTTTTTCCGCCAGAGGGGAGGGCCGGCTCCGCGGCCGGCACGATCGAAACGGCCGAGAAAATTGCGAAGAGGAGGAGTTTGAGCATTGGAATGGGTTGATTAAAAATCCCGCGATGGTTGGCAGCCACACCGGTATCATATTACCCGCCTCGCGTGGATTCTCAACGAGACCGTTTGACTTTGGACCAGAAGGTTTGTCCGTAGTCCAGCGCAAGGATATTCTGGAACAGTTGCATTGTCTTGTTGTGAAACACGGCATCGCGCAGCCTTGGGAATCTCCATGACACTATCGCCGATCCTGTGCCTGCTTTTGGCTTCGGTCGGACCGGAGACCACCGACCACCAATGAAATCATCACTTCCCCGTATCGCGGCTGTATGCAGCGAGTTTCATATTATTTCTCATGCGGACGTTATTGTTTCGCGATGGCTTGAGCCCTTTCCGAACGATCACCTTTACGGGTGGGGCCCGCCCAAAACGCAGATTGCCTCGGCTTATGCCGAACAGCGCAAAGTGATAAGCGATTTGCTGCCCATCCACGCCTTGCGTTACGGCCTCCCGGTCTTCGATTCGATCGAAGGGGCACTGACCCTTGGAGGCAGTGATCTCGCTGTGGATGGCATACTGCTCATTGGCGAGCACGGCACCTACCCGACAAACGAGTTCCGTCAGAAATTGTATCCCCGCAAAGAATACTTCGATGAAATTCTGCGGATCTTCGAGAAAAGCGGCCGGGTGGTTCCGGTTTTTTTCGACAAGCACCTTTCATGGAACACCGGGTGGATAACAGAGATGTATTACGCCATCAGGGACCGCGGGATTCCCTTCATGGCGGGCTCCTCGATTCCCTTCTCCCATCCCCCGCAGCTGGCCGCATTCCCACCCGGACAGCAGATTCAGGAAGTCGTCTGCTCGTACTATGGGGACTTTGAGGGGTATTTTTTCCACAGCCGGGAGTTTGCCGAAGCATTCATTGAGACCAGGGACGGAGCCACGCGCGACATCGAGAGCCTGGTGGTCTGGGAAAACGGTTTAATGTGGGATGCGGTCGAGCGGGGAGAGTTTTCGTGGGATCTGGCGGAGGCCGCCTGCGAGTCCCACACTGTGGAGGCGCGTGACGCGATCCGTGAGAGCCGGCGCATCCGTTTGGAGCCCTCCGCTGCATTTCAATTCCG
>JBGSSC010000189.1:0-5493 GCA_041737265.1 Terrimicrobiaceae bacterium
GCGTTGGTGTTGGACGGGCGGAGATTCTCCATCGGAATCTCCGCAAACGAGGCATAGGTGGTCCCATAGCGCTCGTTCAACCGCGCAATGTCGCCCTGATACATTTTGGAAAGCCATTCCTGGAAGCTTCCCGTGATCGAAGACATTTCCACAAAGGTGAAGGGAATTCGCGAGCGGACAAAATTGGACCACCACGCTGCCTCGACGGGATTCGCGGGTTGAGTGGCAGTCAGCCGGTAGTCGGCGAGGCTTGTGCGGTTCTCGCCGGAAGCCTGATTCAGTTGGGCGACGTTGCCGACTTTTTGTTTAAGGTAACGCTGGTACTCGCCGTCGAAGCGGAGAGGAAGCCGGAACTCAGCGGGCTGATCGGCAAAAAATTTCTCCCATTCACGGGTTTTTTTATCCTTCGTCAGGCTCCAACTGCGCGAGTAGGGGTCGTAAAAGGGAATGCGGAGCTGCGAGTAATGAGAACCTTTTTCTCCGTACTCGGCGGCGAGAGTGGAGAAGTTCGGGTAGGTTTTCTCCAGCCACTTGTGATACCGGTTGGTCAGCCAGCCGATGGAGGCGGGAAGAACATGCGAGGCGGGAAGGGTTGAGGAAAATTCCACCCAATCCCGGGCGCGCTGCAACTGCTGCGGAGAGTTGGCATCCACCGGAACAGGGACATTGGATTTGCCGTCTTTGGCAGCTCCATAGGTTATGACGGGTTTGCTGGTATCGGCCAGCGCCTCAAACTTCAGGTAGGTGGAAAGGTAGTTCCGGTTGAGGTGGGCGGTACCGAGAAATTTTTGGAAGCTCTGATACCGGGAGGCGATGTATTTCCTGTAAAGCAGTTCCTCGTCCGCAAGGTATTTCGGCCAGATGCTGGCGGTTTTGTTGTCCGCTTCGTTTGATGCGGAGATCGCGAGCATCATGAGAAACGGATAGATCATCAGAACGGCTCCGGCCCCGAGCAGAAGATAGAGAAAAAAGTCGGCGGTTTTTCCCTTCCAGGTTTTGCGGTCGATGGTGGTGATGATTGGCATGCAAAAATCCTATTTGGCGTCGGTGGTGCGGAATTCCATTCTTTTGAGAAGCCTCATCTGCAGGACGACAAAACCAATGAGGCACGCCCCCAGCACCCAGGCCATGGCCGTGGCATAGCCGAATTTGAGATAGACGAAGGCGTTGAACCAGATGTCGAGTCCAACGACCGTGGTGGCGCGGTCCGGTCCACCTCCCGTCATCACGAGAATGTTCCCTGTGCTGTGGAATGCGCCGATGAACGCACCAAGGAAATTAATAATCATAAGGGGAAAGATCGTCGGGAGCGTGACGTTCCAGATTTTTTGAAGCCAGCTTGCTCCGTCGAGTTCGGAGGCTTCGTAAAGGTCGTCGCTTACCGTTGTGAGCGCGGCAAGGTAGAGCAGGCAGCCCGGTCCGGCGGAGGCCCAGACCCCGGGTATGATGATACAAAACATGGCCAGACCTGGATCCTGCAGCCAGGAGAAAGGTCCCATGCCCAACGGGGCCAGCACCCGGTTGGCCAGTCCGATTGGCGAGGGATCAAAAAATTGTTTCCAGAGCAAGGTGATCACAAAGCCGCTGGTCACCGCGGGAAGAAAATACACTGTGCGGAAAAAGTACCGGAAGCGGGGCAGTTCCGAGAGCAGCAGAGCCAGGATGACCGGCGCGAGGAATCCGAGGCCGAGCGAGAGGGCAACATACCGGAAGGTTACTCCGACCGACTGCCAGAATGAGGGCGATGTCAGCACGGAGATGAAGTTATCCATTCCGATGAAGGTGCGCTCTCCCAGGATGTAATATTCCTGAAAGGCCATGACCGATCCCTTGACCATCGGGATGTAGTCGAAGGCAAAGATCAGCGCGAGGGCCGGAATCATCATTAGCCATGCAAAAAAGTGCGTGCGCAGCCGGGCCTTCGACGCACCCGGTGCTGTGGATCGTGCCGAGGCCATGGAGGAGACCGATTTCCAAAACGATCGCATGATGAAAAAGAGACCGATCAGCACAAGAATGCCGAGTGCATATGAGTAGGGGCGGAGTTTGCTGAGGGTCGCTTCGCGGTCTTCCTCGAGGATGTACCGGTTGATATATGCCGCGCGCTTGGCCAGCTGTTCGCGCGAGTCAATGTTCGGATCGACAAAAACCGTCTGCATGGCGTTGTCGATTTCCTTGAAGGCCGCCCGGAACCCCGGCGCGGCGGCCTCTGGCTTGGCCACGGCCTCGAGTTTTTTATTTTGCTCAACCCATTGCTTCGGAACCTCGTCCACATAGGCGTCGTATCCGTATTTTGTCAGCATCTCCGGCATGACATAGGCGGCCAGGCCGTCCTCGACCCATTCTTTGACCTTGAGGGCCTGGCGCTGGGTGCCATTGCAGAAAAGTATATATCGCCATGCGGCATCCCGGACGTCGGGGTCTGTGGTGGAGGCGTTCATGCAGAGCAGTCCGGCATTAACTTCGGTCGCTTCTTTGCCCTCGGGAGCCGGGCCGGGCGGGAATGTGCTGAGCGCAACGAGCGCTGGGGAATACTGGCTGTCGAAGACCGCATCGCGTCCGCCCGCCACGGGCATCATGGCCACGCGGCCCTCGATGAAGTCCGAGCCGTATTCTTTTCCGAAATAAATTTTGGCCGCACCGAAGTTGAAGGGCAGTTCTTTGCCGGTATCGTCAACCACGCGGTCTGTGCGGGGTTTCCCGGGCGTGCCTCTCTTCAGGCGGTAAAGCCGCCCGGTTTTGGGATCCCGCACCTCGTCCCGCACCACGGGCAGGCCGGTGTCGAGATCAGGATAATCCACGAAGATGAGTTCTTCCCCCGAATCCTGCGGGCGGATCCATTGTGCCCAGAGCAGGCGTTTGTAAAAATTCAAAGCCCGCACGCCTGGCGTTTGATCCACCGTGGTGCGCCAGGTGAGAGGGACTTTTTCGAGATTGCTGCCTGTAATGGGATTCGGTTCTGGGAAGAGGATCTGGCCCTGTGGACCGTAGCCTGGGAGGGCATGAACCATGCTGCCATCCTTCGGATCATATTTGACGGGCTCAATCATTTCCCCCCCGGCGAGCCAGACGTAGATCTCGAAAATCCAGGTGCCGCCATAAAGAGCGAGGCCGTAGATGCCCTTCTCCGGTACCGTGAGTTTGAGTGCCCAATCGAACCATTCGTCCCAGTCCTTCGGAGCGCGATCTCCAGATTCACCGAGGCGCTCCTCCAACATGTCTTTGCGCATCGCCAGCGCCATCACTTTGTAAAATTGGGGCACGGCGATCAGTTCGCCGTCTTGGTAGAGGATCGGCTTGAGGGATTCCTTTATGGGCAGAAGCTGGGCTTTGTCGCGCTCGTACAAATCCGTGACGGGCGCAAGAAAGTTTTGGTGGTGGTAGGTCAGAACGTCTGCAATCGAGCCGTAAAAGACATCGGGAGCCGAACCCGCCGCCATGCCGAGAAAGAGCCGTGATTGGTCCACGCCTTCGACGCTGATTCCGTCGGTCTGCTTGAGAGTGATGTCAGGATTGAGCGAGAGAAAGAGATCAATCTCTTCGCGTCCGGCCTGCCCGGGCTCCGGTACGCTGGCGAGGCGGAGCTCGGTTTTCCCATCCACTTTAGGGCGCAATTCCTGGGCCTGGGCTGACGCGAGCAAAACGCCCAGACATCCGGCGGCGAGAAGGCGGCGGATCATCGGGCGGCGGAGGGCAGGCAGGCCGGGGGTTTCAGAAGCTCGCGTTCGCCTTCAAAAAGATAGTGGTCCTCGCGGGCAATTTCGACGGGGGGCAGGCAGAAAGAAAATGTCTTTGCCATCTCTCCGCGAAGGCGTTCCATCTCGCGCAGGGCCTCCCTCTGGTTTTCCTCGTCGTTTTCCATGAGCGCGATCAGACGTTCGCAGGAGTGAACCTTGTATGCGGCGATCCAGAGGAGAAGGTTGTAAGAGGCGGGGTTGCGTTTCACTTCGCGTCGAAGCTGTTTCAGAATCTGGTTCCCGGCCAGCGCGGCCGCGCGGTGACAGCGCAGGGCTTCGAGAACGGCCGGACGCTGGGGCGACTGATTGAGCAATTCCAACTTGCGTCGGGCGATCATTTTGCAGTCGGCATTGTTGTAGAGGTCCAGGGAAGTGCCGACCTTGAGCCGGGCGGTCTGGCTGCCACACTGGATCACACTGTCCATGTAGGAAAAGGAGGGAAAGCTGACCGGCCGTCCGAGATCCGTGGCCAGCTCGAGCTGGAATCCGAGGTTGTAGAGACCGTCCGCCAGTTGCCTGTCCATGAGGCCAAAGCGCCAGCGGCAAAAGCGGCGTTCGCTGTCCCTCGCGTGCGCCGCCCTTCCGGCATTCCAAGTCTGATCTGCGCTCACCGCCACTCCCATCTCCGCCGCGGGCAGGGATACGCGGAAACAAGCCCAGGCGGTATTGATCAGGCCCAGGGCGCGCCGGCTCGTGACCAGGCGCGTCATGGCCAGGGTGTTGGGCAACGTATAATCGGCGTAGTGGGGCAGATTGTTTCCCCAATTAAAACAGGCCAACCCAATCCATTGGAATCCTTTCGCTTCGTAATGGGCCAATGCTTCCAGGGAACGAACCGAGGGCCATGGCGGGGTGGAATTGTAATGCCAATAGGTAAGGATGGTGTTCGCTGGAAGGCGGTCGAGGATCAACGCGCGATCGGCTTCGGGCAAGGAACGGAAAGCGTCTTCATGGAGCATGGGGCGCTTGCCCCGCGCCACGACGTACCGGCAAACCGCGCTGATGTGCGTGGAGAATACATCCGCCAGCCGCGTCGGATCTTCGCGGAACTGTTGTTTGAGAAAAAACGGTTCGTCCCCGCCGACATGGAACCATGCGTCCTCCCCATGCAGCTCCAGCACATCGTCAAAGAGGGAAAAAACCAAGGCCAGCGCCGCCGGATCGTTGGCCCGGATCTCCGTGACATATTCATGGTCCTCCCCCGCCCGCAGGTGCTCCCAGCCGGGGTGGCGCAGCACGAATTCCAGGTGTCCCAGGCAGGGAACGAGCGGAATGATCTGCAAGCCCGATTTCCGCGCCTGGGTCAGGAAGGCGGCAAGTTCCTCCCGCGACGGGGCGTCCGGGCTGACGATTTCCGGATACGCAGCAAAGGGGAACCGGTCGTCGTATTCGATCAGCAGCGTATTGATCTTGAGTGCGCTCAGCCCATCCACCCAGTCGCGCAAATAAGCCATGGTGTGGGTGAAGTATTTCAAATCCAGGTGGGCCCCACGGATTCCCAGATCCGGCCAGTCCTCGATCCGGCAGGCCGGAACTCCCGCATCATCCTCGGAGAAAAGCTTCATCTGCGCCAATGTCTGTTCGAAACGGCGCAAGCCCGCTTCCGCCGTCGCACATCCCACGGCCCCCCGGGACTCGAATACAGCCGTATAGGCCTCCTGGCTGTCCGCAGAGGGCGCTGTGACTTTTTGAAACAGCCTTTCCGCTGCGCCACGATCTGCTGCCCATGCCAGGGCCGGACAGGCCCCCACCTTAC
>JBGSSC010000220.1:0-3290 GCA_041737265.1 Terrimicrobiaceae bacterium
GCGTGAGGATTTTGTGGAGTTCAATCCGGCCTCGCACCATTGGCGCGATCCGCTGGTTGCCGCGCAGCGCTGCGCCGTGGTGAGCAGGGACTTTTGTCCCGCGACCATTCACTGGCGACAGCCGGATGGAAACACAGCCTGGATGCGATTGCGGCACCTGGGCGCCATCCACGCCAGCGCATCGAGGTGCCGGCTCGACATTGCCGGCCATCTCGACCCCGAACTGACCAGGCGCTACGGCGAGGCCCACACGTCCTTTGTATTTCTGATCAAGGCTCCCGGTGCCCGTGTTTCCGTTGAACCCGGCTGCTGGCGCCTTCCCGGGTTGACTATGCGGGTCGCGGGGAACCTCGGCTGCCCGGTTGTGAAAGCGGATGGAGACCAGGTTGCCGTAACCTATGTGCCGGAATCAGCCTGGCCGGAGATTCACTTCGAGATTTGCCCTAATCCGGCGGGAGCCGGTGCCAAGGGTGGGCTTGTGGGCAAGGGCACCCGGTGAGAAACGGATGCCATCGCCGCCGGATTAGAAATATTTTGCTGCGCAAAATGTTTTGATCCCCAGGGAAGCCGCCTTCCGCTCCCCATGGATCGAGGTGGGTCACCTCGGTCCGCCCCGAATCCCTCCCTGGCTGGTGTTGGTCTGAGGCAGTGTCTCGCTAGCCGGTCATATGAACTGACCATTTCCTATGTCATTGCGGCAATCCGGATCGGGAAGATAGAAAGTCTTCAATGAAATTCGATGCTCACGCACACGGTATGCATGCGCAACTTGATCCTGTGACGAAGAAGCGGGTGCCTCCGGTCGTGCCGGCATGGACCGATGCCGATGGGCCGGTCGGGCCGCACATCGAGCGCAACCGTGCCATGGGAATCGAGAGTGTTCTTCTCCTCGATCCTCCCGAGGTCACGTTTCCCCTTAAAAAACTTTTCGGCGATTTTGTCTACCACTGTCCTCTGGTGCGCATGCATGAAAGCTCACGCGAGGAAATCCTTGCGATCCTGGAACGCGGCGCAAATGGAATCAAATTCATCGCACCGATGCGCCCGCTTGGCGACGAAGAGTACTTTCCGCTGTATGAGGCGGTGCGTGATGCCGGTGGGCTTGCCGTTTTTCACACAGGCTATCAAAACCGCAACTCCTTCGATCCGGGTGGTTTTCTGGCCCGCCCTAAGTATCTGCGTATCACGGACAGCCGTCCTGCGGAGATCGACCGGATTTCACGGGCCTTCCCCGACCTGAAAATCCTTATGGCTCACATGGGCAACCCGTGGTGGGAAGAAGCATTCTGCGTGATCTACCAATCCCCGAATGTCTATGCGGATTTTTCGGGGGGCAGCGCTGTGCGGGTGGATATGGACTACTGGAAGCGCCTCTTCGCTCCCAACGGCAAACCGAGCGTGAAGGCACTGGAAAAACTTTGCTACGGTTCGGATGCCTCCATGTGTCACCCGGGGGTTTTCGAGTACCAGTTGATGATGGATTTTTACGAGGACTTTTACAACGCCCTCGGTCTTCCGGCTGAGCTCCGGGAAAAAATCGACCGCGGCAACATCTGTTCGCTTTTGGGGCTCGATTAGCAGCCTGTCGGACTTGCAATGAAAACGACTTCTCTCCTCGATAGTTTTTTCGCAAAAGGAAGCCCTCTTCCAGACAGGCTGCTGAATTTCCGCTTCGCGGAAGAAAAACCACCATTTCCGCCCGATTTTGCGGCACGAAGTGCCGTTTCAGCGGGCTGTCTGGCGGGGGAAGACCGCAGCGGAACAAGCGTTTCAGCCAATTTTCCACTCGGACTGGAAAGTCCGACAGCCTGCTAGGCTATCAACAATATGTTTCTTCAATCGCTCCACAGTGCCTTTCCCGGCAAGCCCTACACCCAGGCAGAAATTTGGGACATCCTTGGCTCCAATGGATCCACCAAAGCCCTCTCCCGGCGGGGTGCCCGCATCCTGGAGACGGTCCTTCTCGGCGATTCAGGGATTTCCACCCGCCACTTCGCATTGGACCCTGCAACTCTCCTGACTCTTGATGCCCAGGCTCTGAATCAGGCCTTCGAGCGCGAGGCTCCGGTTTTGGCCGCGGCTGCCTTGGAAAAATGCCTTGCCTCTACAGGCCTCTCGGCTTCGGATCTGGATGCCCTTATCCTCTGCACCTGCACGGGATACCTGTGCCCCGGCGTGTCGAGCCACCTTGCCGAACGCATCGGCATGCGCCCGGATGCCATCTTAAGCGATTTAACCGGACTCGGCTGTGGTGCTGCCATCCCAACTCTTCACGCGGCAAAATGCCTGCTCGCCGAGCGTCCGGACGCCATTGTCGCCACTGTCGCTGTGGAGATTTGCTCCGCCGCCTATTTTCTCTGTGACGACCCGGGGGTCCTCGTCAGCGCCTGTTTGTTCGGAGACGGTGCCTCCGCTGCTATTTGGAGGGGTGCGGGCGAACGCGGTCAGTGGCGGGCAGGGGAGTTCCGATCGCTCCACGTGCCGTCCCAGCGCGAAAAGATCCGTTTCGTAAATGACGGCGGGAAACTTCGCAATCAACTGGACCGTGCGGTCCCAGGGGTGGCCGCCGATGCCGTCGTCACGCTTTTCGAAAAGTGTGATGGCACGCCGGATGCCATCATTGCCCATTGCGGTGGACGGGATGTCATTGAGGCCATCGAGGGCCGGATCCCGGAGCACCCCCTCAATGAGACCCGCGCAGCACTGCGCAGGCTGGGAAATCTAAGCAGTCCCTCTGTGCTGGTCGCTCTAGAGGACCGGCTGGCAGCGAACTCTGACAACTACCTCTGGTTAACTGCCTTCGGCGCGGGATTCACTGCTTACTGCTGCGATATGCGTCGCCACTAGAGCCGTTTAAGTAGAACTATAGCCGTATGATTTGTAGCCGCCTCACTCTGCTGAGGCGAACAGAGGACGCGGCAGTCCCGGCCTGCCGGGACGGCTACAGTATTTATTAATCCGCTCTAATTGGCCGGGGGCTCAGGAGGTGCTCTCTGCCATCAAGCGTGAGCACCATCAGTATGCACCTCCTTCATCAGCTAACCCGCAGGAGAGATTTCCATTCCGCGAAGCGGAATTTTTAGCAGGATGTCGGGCACTCGGGCTGCCATCCTCTGTTGACTTGAAGGAAAAAGAGGTGTCGGCCCTTCACAAGTCCGACAGCCTGCTAGGGTTTTCCCCCGGAAGCCGGCTTTTTGCCCGGAGCTGTTGGAATCTCGGCAGGTTTGACGTCTTCAGGCAAAAGGGCTTCCACCGCGAGTTCGGAAAGGGGGGTCTCGGGAGAAAGGTTT
>JBGSSC010000229.1:0-9038 GCA_041737265.1 Terrimicrobiaceae bacterium
GGAAACGGTGGACATCGCATCGGGTGAGCCCGTTGCGCGGACTCCCATTCCCCGGGGTCCAACGGAGCATTGGCTGGCACTTCATCAACTGACGGGAAATACCGATTGGCTGGAGCCAATCAAGATGGGATTTGAATCGGAATATCCAGGTTTTCATGCGCCCTACGGTACATCTTCGTTCGTGCTCGCGGATTGGGATGACACGTCCCGCGAAAAGCTGAAAAGCCGGTTCACCAGCGGTTATGCCGGATTCTTCCTGCACCAGGACCGCGCAATGCTCGAAGAACAGTTGAACCGCACGCTGTCGCATTATTCGCTTTATCCACACATGGTTACGGAGGCGGAGCCCAAAACTGACCGCGTTTCGACATCGTTGGCCTCCATGGTTTTCGCCTGTTATCTTGGCGATGCGCCGAACCGCAATGATTGGGTGCGGTACAATGCCGTCAGCTATGAAGGGTTGCGCGGAGAGGATTTTGCCGCTCTGGTCTGGGAGTCGACTGGAGAGCGCCTCCGTGTGGCCATTTACAATTTCCGCGACACCCCGCTTCAGGGATTCCTTCGGACATGGAGGCTGGTTCATGGAGTCTACACGATCCGCACCGGTGTGGATCTCGATGATAACGGAGCAATTGACGGCGATGCGGTGGAGCGCGAAGAGACATTGCAGCGAGGCTCCCGTATTCCGCTCGTGCTTGCCCCGCGGAAGGTCACAGTCATTGAGCTTACCCGGACCAAAACCCTTGATGATCAGTTGGCTCGTGCGGATCTCGCCCTCTCCTCCCGGGAAGTCCAAGTGAAGGATGGCATTGTCACCGGGATCGCCCACAACATTGGTGCCAAGTCTGCGGCCGTCGTTGCTGCTGTGTTGGACGTTAACGGAAAAATTCTCGCGGAGAAGTCATTGGGAAATCTGGAAGCCCCATTGGATTTGAAACCCCGGCAGGTTGCATTTTCTCTGGATGTGCCGGGCGGCCCTCCACCGGGAAGCCGGGTCGTTCTGGATCCTGGAGGAAAGATTTATGAAATCGACGAAGACAACAATACGGTTTCCCTCGAAGCAGCCGGATCCTGAACCCGGTCTGTCAATGAGGAGTCCTGACGCAGTGAAGGCGCTGGTCCGGCTGGAATCAGGATTTCAATCGAGGAGGCAATTTGTGACAGCGATGGCAGGGGCGGCAGCCGGGTTTCCGGCTCTCGGAGCGGTGGCGGGATCGGCGTCTGAAATTTCCCAATCGTCACCAGCGCCAACCGTCAGCAGCACCGGCATGGTGTTGGATTCCAGAGATCGTGGACGCCGGTTCATTCTTGACAGTGACGGCGAGAATTTTTTTGGCGGCATGGGACCGGATATCGCCGCAGCGGTCAGGGATGCTGTCCGGGAAGTGGGCAGGGAAGTCACCACCATCGTCATCAGCGCGAACGCCGGAAAGTGTTTTTGGCCATCGAATATTGGTGCCCGGTCAGTCTCCCATCAAGAGCTGGCGGCTGCTCATGACCGTGGGGAGGATCCGCTGCGTCTGTGGCTTCAGGAAATCAGGGCCTCTGGCCGGGAGGCATTCTTGTCCCTGCGCATGAACGATGTCCACGATCCAACCTCCGACTGGAATGTTCCGCGCATCCGTAAGGAGCATCCGGACTTTATAGTCGGGTTGAGCGAAGTGCAGGCTGGCAGATCCCGTCCGATGTCCTACTGCCTCGACTACGCCCGTGCCGCGGTGGCGCGACACATGGTGGAGCTGTTGGCGGAACTGCTGTCCTTCTACGGGGATTTGATCGACGGTATCATTTTGGATTGGATGCGCTTCCCGAGGCATCTTTCAGGAGATGAGGAACAGGTTTGGAGCCAGCGGGGAGTTCTGACCGCGTTTACCGCCGAGGTTCGCACGCTGGTGCGCAAGGCGCGCCCGCTCCGGCCCATCCTCCTTGGAGCCCGCACGCCGTCGTCTGTTGACGGCTGCCGGTATGTTGGAATGGATCTGGCCGAATGGGGCAGGAAGGAATTGGTGGATTTTGTCGTGCCCAGTCCGTTTTTGACTACCGACTGGAGAATTCAAGTTCAGGAGTTTCGCGGCCTGCTGGGTGCTTCCCGGATTTTTGTCTATTCCTGTTTTGACCTGGGATTTGGAACGCAAATTCACCATCAGGAATCCCTGCGTGGAATATGCACCGCTCTCTATGAGGATGCTCCGGACGGATTATACCTCTTCAATTTTCCCTGCTGGATTGAGCGGCTGGCCGTTCGTCCCTACCACTGGCTGGCCGGGTTGCAGGATCCCGGCACCGCGGCGGCCAAGCCGCTTCTGTTGTCGGTCAATCAAGCAAGGAGCCGGAAGAAAGGCGTCGACCAGCCGCCATTGATCCCACAAACAGTCGCTCCCGGTGTTCCGTTCGATCTTCCCGTCCGGGTACCGGCTGGAGCTCTGCCCGTCTGGCGCGCAATGGTTCACGTGAACTGTGGCGGGGATCTTCAGCTGCAGGTGAACGGGCACGATGCACGGATATGCACAGCCATCGACTATGGTGCGGGCGCACGCCGATCGGAAGTTTTTGCCGAATTTGTCAATCACTACAGGGAGGACAGTCTGCGCTCCAAGCCAGCAGATTGCCGTCAGTTCCTGGTGGATCCCGGCTGCCTGTTCGCGGGCGTGAACCGATTCGTTTTTTCAAATCCTGGAACTTCCGAATGCCGGATTGAATTATTCAACCTCGTCCTATGGTAGCCAGGGGAGGCCGGTGGCTCGTTTTTGCGGTTGGGATTCCCTGCTTCTTGTCCGCCGCAGATTGGCACGTGGACAACATGGCCGGCCGTGATGACAACGATGGCCGCCACCCGTCCTCCGCTTTCGCCTCGATTCTCCGTGCGTTGGAGGCCTGCGCTCCTGGAGATTCGATCGTCCTGGCCCGGAGCGGCAAGCCGTATCATGAAGGTCTGGTGCTCAGCCGGACGGGTGGAACGCCGGGAACCCCGCTCGTCATTCAGGGAAACGGCGCTGTGCTTTCCGGATTCGGTCCCCTCCCCTCAAACGAATGGCAGATGAAATCGCCGGGACTTTGGTGGCATCCGATGCCTGTTCCACACCGGCGTTCCGCCTACCTACGCTTCGACGGACAGCGCATCGCGAAGAGCGCGTCCTCATCGGGCCTTGAGCCTCGAGCGTATGTCTGGGATGAGAGCGGTGTGCTTTTGCGCCTGCCTCCGGATGAATCCCCGGCCGGGCTCAAGATTGACGGCACGTTGATCGCGAACGGCGTTTCCCTCTACGATGCAAGTTTCATCCGCGTTGAGAATCTCGTTGCCGAGGGATTTGCCAACGACGGCTTCAACGTTCATGGCGACTGCCAGGGCATCGTGTTCCAGACCATTGAGGCGCGGGACAACGGCGACGACGGCTTCTCTGTTCATGAAGATGGCAGCACGGTCGTATTCAACGGCTGGTTCCACGGCAATGACTACGGCATCCAAGACGTGCATGCGGCCCGCTCATCTTACTTTGGCGTGCTCGTCGAGAACAATCGCGTGAACGGGGCGGAGTTTCTCGGTGGCGTTCATGTGCTCACCGATGCGGTGGTGCGGAACAACGGCGGCGCACAAATCAAAGCCGGTCCCTACAAGGCCGGGCATATCGGGCTTTCCAATGCCAACCTCTCCACGACGGGAATCCTGGCACTGAAGAATGTCTTGTGCGAAGGAGGCCGTGTCTCTCTGGAGGCCGAATCCGGGAGCCAGGTCGCGGCGGTAAACTGCGCGTTTTCCGGGGCGGCGGCGGGCATCCTTGGCCATCCGGGAAGCAAATGTCACATCACTGCGACCACCGTTTCTGACTGTGTGGATTTGGAGATGGATTTGGATGCCGCCTCCGTAGAGTTGGACAACAACGTGTACACTCCCGGCCGCTTCCGTTGGCGGCAGAAACGCTTCGAACCGGCGGAGTGGGAAGCATTCCGCGATGCGACCGGGCAGGACAAAGCCTCGCGGCTGGGTCCGGCCTCTGAACCCGGCGCTGATTCGCTTACCAAACCGCAATTGCAGCCGGGTCTGACGGGTGCACCCTTCCGTTATCAACCATTTCGCTGATACGAAAAATCTGCCGCAGGTCGAGATCAGGGAAGTGCCGCCATTCCGCCGTGAGGGTTGCGGCGGGAACGGAACCCAATTGCTCTTCCCTGCATCGCGTCATGACCCTGGTTTTTCGCCCGGGGAGTTTCAGCACTGCATCGGCCGATGGAAGATTGATCCCGAGGCGGGAGGGACGGTGGAATTTTGCGAAGGAAACCTCTGCCTGAGCGGCGAGCGGCGGGTGATGTCGGACGGACGCCAGGGCTGGACCGGCGGCCTGTTGCTTAATTCCAGACCGCGAGTGATTCCGGGCCGGACACTCGTTTGGAGCGTAGAAGCCTGTGGAGCGGGAACTCTTGAGACGGGCTTCGTCGAGTTCGGGGATCCCTACACCCCTCTTCGAGGAAAGGTCATTGCACGAAAAAGCGTCCTGCGTGCGGATTGGCGGACGATCCACCTGCGGCAACGCGTGTCTCCAGCAGCTGCCTGTGTGGCACCCTTTGTGCGCGTCTCCGGATGGCGCGGATTGGCAAAACTGCGCATGCCGAGATTGTCAGAAGTGGTCCGCGCGGGGACTCTTTCCATTGAGACGAAGGAGTTTGTTTATTGCGTGGGCAGGCCGGTGGAACTGTTTCTGTCGTCGGACAGCAGATCCGTGCTGATTGTGGTCAGTGGTCCATCCGGTGTGCCTCCCGGCCCGGGTGGAGAATACGGAGGCGCGGATGCCTGGGTGGACCATCCCATTTTCAGCCTGCGCCGGAGTATCGCGTCCGGCATCCGGACGAAGATCCGGTTCAATCTTCCCCAACCGGTCCGCGCTGGATTTTATCGGGTGACTGTGGTCCAGCCATCCACGGGTCAATCCGCCGAAGCCCGGTTTGCCATTCTCGCTCCAGATGCCGCGCACGAACTGCGGTGCCTCTCCCGCCGGATCAAACTGCCTCCGCACAGCCGGATCGCTTTTGTCGGTGATTCCCTGACCGCCCTTTTCCCCGGAAGGAATTATCTGGAACTGGTCCGCTCGGCGCTTGGACTGGGAAATGATGCGGCGGTTTTCGATTCCGGCATCGGCGGGAACAATATCCTGGATATCGAGAAGCGGCTCGACGAGGACGTTTTTTCGCTCCACCCGACGCTGATCTTTCTTTTCGAGGGGACCAATGACTGCAAACGGCCCTTCCAGCCCGGACGCGGTTTGTCCCGGGAGTGGATTGTGCCGAAGGCGGAATACGAAAAGGCACTCCGCCGCGTTTGCACCCGCCTGGCAGCTTCAGGCGCCCGGGTGGTCCTGATTACCGCCGTGCCGGGAGATCAGCGTCTGCTCCGCCCATTCCGCCGCCGGGCTGAGCAGACCGGACAGGCGGTGAACTTCATCGCGCTTCCCGGGGAGATCGCATGCATTGGACGGATCCAGCGTCGCTTCGCCAGGGAATATGGGTTTGAAGTCCTCGACATGCAAAGACACTTCCTTTCAATTCTCGGGGCCAGTGAGGATCCGGAGTACCTTCATGTCGACGATGGCATTCATCTCAGCGAGAGCGGAAACAGGGAAGTGGCCTTCGAAATTCTCAGATTTCTTGCCCGGAAGCCGCTGAGAAGCGGGCCCGGGTGACTAAGACGCATTCGCGGCTGTCAATCGCTTCCCCTTGCCTGATGCCGGGACAAGCCTGATCCCGCAAAGCGAAAATCCGCCCCGGGTGTTTGCCGCAAGACGGGGTGCCCGGATCGTCAACCCGTGGCTTCCGGCCAGAGGGATGGTGATCAGGCCGATGTCGCTTTCAGCCATATGCCAGCGGTTGACTTTCTCGCTCGTCTGCATGTCCTTGGCGCCCGCCATTCCGGTTACCGATGCCCGCCCGACCCTTGCTGTCACTTCATGTGTCCCAAAATATCCGGGCTTGCGGCGGTCCATGGCGGTCTGAACAATGACCCGGAATGTGCCCGGGTGGGCGATGCGGATCTTCCAAAATGCGGAGATCGATGTTTTCCACCATCCCTGTACGTATCCTGCCGCACGTGCGTTGGCGACTCCCGGACGGCGCAGCGATGCCAGGCTGGCAGGAAGGGTCAACGATCCGTCCGGCATTTGCAAAGGCTCGGGGAAAATATCCGGTCCGCCATCCAGCCGCATCACGATCACCGGCACGAACCCCGGGGGCCGTCGCCGTGGGAGCTGGATCGTCATTTCACATTCCCTTGGATCCTTCGCAAGCCTCTGGCGAAAAGGATACGCTTGGCCTCCAGCGCCCATAAGGCGGACACTTTTTACCCGGGTGGACAAACCCGGAAGATGAATGGGACGCCTTGGCCACTTGAGCACCTGGAGATAAAGGAAGCCTTTGCGGCAGGTGATCCCTCCCCACTGAAAATCATGGGGAAAAGGATTCCGATCGGTCCCATGGATCGATTTGCCGTTCACTTTCATCCACCTGCCGATGGACCGAAGCCGCCGCTCGCTGGCCACGGGAATCCGGCCTCCGCAGGTCGGACCGACATTCAACACAAGATTGACACCCTTCTCTGCGCAATGGACGAGAAGCTCAATCAAGTAACGGGCCGATTTCCAATTGTGATCGCTCGCCTTGAATCCCCAGCTTTCGTTCATCGTGCATGGCGTCTCCCAATGTCCTTTGATTTTTCCGAAGGGATACTGGTTGTCCGCAAGGCACCCGTAGTCACCGGATCCGTTTCCAAGCCGGGAGTTGACCAGGCAGCCCGGTTGCAGGCCAAGGACCAAGCGGCGGAGACTGGCACTTTGCGAGGCCGAGATGGTTTTCGGCGTGTCAAACCACACCAGCCCGACGGGACCATACTCGGTCAGAAGTTCGCGCAATTGCGGACGGCACTTTCCTTCCAGATAGCGCTCAAAATCCTTGGTGTTTTCGTCAGGAAAGTCCCAGTCGTTCCCCATGCCATCCGGATCATTCCAATCCTGCGACTGCGAATAATAAATACACAGCTTGATCCCCTGTTTCCGGCACTCCCTTGCCAGCGCACGCAGCGGATCCCGGCCGAATGGCGTGGCAGTGACGACGTTGTATGAGGACGACGCCGAGCCATACATCGCGAATCCATCGTGATGCTTGGCGGTAAAGATCAAATATTTTTGGCCCGCGTCCCGGGCCATGCGAACCCACTTCGCGGCATCGAAATCGCGCGCGCGGAAGCCCCTCGCGAGTTGTTTATACTCCGTATTCGGAATGCGCCGCCAACGCATGATCCACTCGGATACGTCCGGCACAAGCTCGCCCTTCCAGCGTCCTGCCGGTACGCTGAACAACCCCCAGTGGATGAACATGCCAAATCTCGCCTCATTCCACCATGACAGGCGTTCGGGACTCGAGGAGGACACAGAAGACATATTAATTGTTTAATAAGACGGGATATCCTGTGTCAAGAAGGGGGCGATCAGTGATGGGGAGGAGAGGAAGCCCGCGCCTCCCTGCCCGCCAATCGGTTCTTGCCTTCGCCCAAACGCTTTTTGATAATTTACGATCACATGGATTCCGAAGGATTAAACTATTAATGCACGCATGAGGAACAGAGTTTCCACTCTCAAGATCATTGCCGAAGAGGCGGGCGTTTCCGTGGCGGCGGCATCGACTGCATTGAGCGGAAAGAAAGGCACGATCGGCGTCGGACCGCGCACGCGTCAGCGGATTCTGCGTATCGCTGAGAAGAAGGGATATATTCCCAATCCGTTGGCGACGTCCCTGCGCACGGGCCGGACGGGGGCGATTGGAATTTTTTTGAAGGAGCCGGAGGCCTATTTGGCGCATCCGCATGGCGCTCGCAATTTCTGGTTGATGTCGCGGATCGCCGCAGAGAGAGGGTACCGGGTGAGCATTCTTTACGCCGATCTTGGACGCGTGGACTCGCGAACAATGGACGGCACCCTCGTGCTGGACGAAGTGATCACTCCTGCATTTGCCCGCGAATTGCGGACGCTGGCCGCATCGATTCCGGTGGTCAGCCTGTTTGCTCCTGTTACCGGCACGATTCCCGTGGAGGTTGACAATTCCTGGCAGGAACGACGACGAATCGCTGCCGAGTATCTCTACGGGCTTGGCCACAGGCGGATCGTCGTTCCAGTCGTGAGTCAGAAGTCGGGCATCCATGTTGGAGCCCAATTCCGTGAAGTGGCGGACGAACTCCGACTGAATGTGCAACTGACAGAGATTCCTGTGCCGGATTATCTGAAACGTCAGTATCCTGGAATCGAGCAGATTCTAGCCATGGATCCGCTGCCCACTGCGGTATTTGCAATCGATGACGATCACGCCCGGAACCTGATTTCCAGGCTCGCCCAGAAGGGGATCAAGGTTCCGCAGCAGATTTCGGTTTTCAGTGGAGCCACATTTCCGGATGCCGGACCGATGTGGCCGGGATTGACCGGTCTGTTACTGCGCTTCGATCAGGAGTTGGAGGAGCTGATCGGGACATTCATCCGCATCATTGAAGGCAAGCGCCGCCCGACATTGATCAATCTCCGTGCTTTTGAGGTGGAGTTGGTGGAGCGAGAATCCTGCTCGCGCCTTTTGAAAACTGATCCGCTGAGCCGGTCAGTGCCCCGCGTGGCGTCGGCGAATGGACGCAGGCCGCCCCGATAAGGCCGGTACGGTCTGGTTTCTTCGGAACCCGTGCCACAGCCGCGGGGTGAATATCCCACGCTCTTCAGGGTGTGATCCATGAAAACTAGATGTAGAGCGACCTTCTCTGGAGGGCCTCGCGAATGGCTTGCGGGGAAATTTTGCCATCGGCGTGCATCCAACAATTCCCACGGACGAGATAACTCCCGTTTTCTGGTGGTTTTCGGCCGAGGCGTAAATCCGCGCCCAGCACCGTGCGGGGGCGGGCAGTCGTAATCATCCATTCGAAAAGCTCAGAACGGAGCTCTTCCCTCACGGGACGGTATGCTGGATCAAAGTACAGATTGTTCACTTCCCAGGGATCGTCTTCCAGATTGTAGAGCTGGCCG
>JBGSSC010000254.1:0-4387 GCA_041737265.1 Terrimicrobiaceae bacterium
CTTTGCGTACGAGTAGGTGGTGGTCTTTTCCTCCCCACCTCCAAGTTTCTGTTTGGTTTCGGACTTCTCGGACTGATCCCATTGATACATCTCAACGTCCCGGCGGAGCTTGAGCGCATCGGCAACAATACCAAACGCCGGGTCGGTTACCGGATCATCCGAAACAGCCGTTCCGGAAAAATGCACCAGCTTTCCCTGATTGGACGCAACGACCTCGTCCGCGGTGACAGGAACGACCTGGCCGGCACCGAACTGAAGCGTTTTCTCGCGCTTGATAGCCCGGCCCTCGTTCCACGTCAGAAGCACGAAGGAACCAAAAAACAAAATCACCCCGAAGAGGATTCCTCCAATCGCACTTCCAATCCGGCTGAACCAGGATCGGCTTGTCGTGGTCGTGAATGTGTCGTTACTCACGAGATTCCTTGAATTTGAAAATAGGATGCATTTGAGTCAGGTTTTGCATTCTCTCTGTTTATCCACCTTCTCCCTCAAGGAATCTATAGGGCTTTTCGCAGCGAAAAGTCTTTGAGCGAGGCACTGGAAATTGGGGCTGCCAGCAGAAGAGGGCAGAATTTTGTGAACATGTCATGCTTGCCTCCCGGCTGCACTGTCGAGTTTCCCAATGGACGGTTGCGCTTTGGCGCCGGTGTTGGTCTGAGGCAGTGCCTCGCCAGGAATCCAAAAATCTTTTTGAAAATGGCCGGTGGGAGCCTGTGTTGAATGGTCATGTCCGTCGGAGAGTGTTCAAAAACGCCTGGTTGCTTGATAGGAGCCCCGCCTTTGCTACCGGTTGCGAATGAATGTGGGAAGAATAATTTATGGCCGGGCGAAAAGTGCGGATATCGGGGTGGTTCTCAGAATAGGGGCTCATGGTTTTGAATGGACAAAATCAAACCTTGCCATTTACTAGACCCACCCCGAAATCCGTCCATGTCGCATAAATTCCCCCTCCATTCGGCCGAGCCTCAGCTATCAAATTCCTACGGAACGAAAACTTCGGTCAACAAATCGAATTTTCCAATTCTTGAGGGCCTTTCGATTTATCGCCTTACGATCAACGAGGGATGTTTCCGTGAGCCTCACTGGCATGCGAACGCGGATGAACTTGCCTACTGCCTCAAAGGCAAAGCGATGGTCAGCATTTTTGCGAGCGGCAACCAGCATTCGCATTTCACGATCTCCGAAGGGGAAATGTTCTTCGTGCCCAGTGGACAACTTCATGCCATCGAGAATACCGGGGCCGGCACCGCAGAGTTCGTGATCTCATTCTCGCACGAGATGCCCGAGGACTTCGGCCTGTCGGGATTCGCGGGCTGTCTCGCACCTTCGGTGCTCGCCAATACCTGGGGGCTTCCCACCGCAGAGATCGACGGCGTGACCCGCTCGCCCGTGGATATTCAGCTGGGACGCACCGCCGGGCCCGTCGAAGTTCCCGAATCCGCCGGATTCGGCAGCCCTTTCAAGTTCCCGATCGAGTCCCGTGCGCCTCTTGTCTGCGTCTCAACCGGCTCGGCAATCGTGGCCCGTCGCGACACGTGGCCGGCCCTGAGGCGGCAGGCCATGTATTCGCTCCGGCTGCAGGGCGTCGGAATGCGCGAACCTCACTGGCACCCCGAGACGGCAGAACTCGGATATGTCCATACCGGCCATGCACGCATGACCGTGCAAAGCCCCGGCGGCACTGCGGAGACATACGACCTCAGCGCAGGGGATATTTACTTTATTCCCCGGGCCTACCCGCACCACATCGAGAATCTCAGGGACGATGAAATGCGGTTCCTCATCTTTTTTGACACCCCCGATGTACAGGACATCGGCTTCACCGGAGCGATACCGGCTTTTCCAGGCCGGTTGATTGGACCCACGCTCAGCCTATCCGATGCACAAGTCGCACGCATTCCCCGTCTGCCTGCCGACCTGCTCCTTGTAAATAAGTCCAATCCCCTGACTCCTTAGTCAAATCGCCCCGACAGGCTGCGTTGAATAATGGGCGGGGTCGGCGAACCCGCCCTACCGGTGGGGTATGTAACTTTTCACCAATGGTGGCTCCGTCCTTTTTCTGCCCCATTTTGCGCAGCAAAATATTTTAATCCGGCGGCAATGGCACCCGTTTCTCATCGGGTCTCCTTGCCCGCAACCCCGCCCTTGGCACCGGCTTCCGCCGGATTAGGGTAGAGCCGGGAGGCCGGCGAGGGCCATGGCAATCTCAGCTTCCGGGTAAGCGTAATCCTGAAGCTTGCCGGCCTGATAATTGATGTAGGCCTGCATGTCGAAGTGGCCGTGCCCGCAAAGGTTGAAGAGGATGGTTTCACTTTTTCCTTCTTTTTTGCAACGGAGCGCTTCGCGCACGGCACCGGCAATGGCGTGGGTTGCTTCAGGTGCCGGCAGGATGCCTTCTGCCTTGGCGAAGGCGACGCCTGCGGAGAAGCATTCGAGTTGGGGCAGTCCGTGGGCCTCCATAAGCCCGAGGTGGTGGACGTAGCTGATCAGCGGGGCCATGCCATGGTAGCGCAATCCCCCCGCATGGAATCCCGGCGGGATGAACGAACTGCCCAGGGTGTGCATCTTGAGCAGCGGGGTTAGTTTTGCCGTGTCGCCAAAGTCGTAGGCATAGGGGCCTTTGCTAAGGCTCGGACACGCTTCCGGCTCGACCGCGACGACGCGCACATCCGCCTCACCGCGCAGTTTGCGACCAATGAAGGGAAACGCGAGGCCGGCAAAGTTTGAGCCGCCGCCGGTGCAACCGACAACAACATCGGGGTAATCGCCGGCCATTTCCATTTGGAGGAGGGATTCGAGACCGATGACCGTTTGGTGGAGAAGGACATGGTTAAGGACCGAGCCCAGAGCGTAGTGGGTATCCTCGCGCCCGGCTGCGCGCTCGACCGCTTCGGAAATTGCGATACCCAGTGAGCCGGTTGTCTCCGGGTCTTTTGCGAGGATGTCCCGGCCCGAGGCGGTGCGTGTACTCGGCGAAGCGATGACCTCGCCTCCGAAGGTTTCAATGAGCGCGCGCCGGTAAGGTTTTTGATCGTAGCTAACCCTCACCATGAAAATTTCGCACTCGAGGCCGAAGACCCCGCAGGCAAAAGCAAGAGAAGATCCCCACTGGCCGGCACCCGTTTCGGTGGTTAGCCGCTTGATTCCTTCGATTTTGTTGTAGAACGCCTGGGGTATCGCCGAGTTGGGTTTGTGGGAACCGGTGGGGCTGACCCCCTCGTATTTGTAATAAATTTTCGCCGGGGTATCGAGCAATGCTTCGAGCCGTCGCGCACGGTAGAGCGGAGCCGGCCGCCACTGGCGGAGCACATCGCGCACCTCGTCGGGAATCGGAATATCCCGTTCGAGTGTCATTTCCTGCTCAATGAGTGCTTTCGCGAAAAGGGGCTCGAGTGCTGCTGGCTCCAGCGGGAGTCCGGTGCCAGGATGCAGGGGAGGCGGGGCGGGTTCGGGGAAGTCGGCCTGGATGTTATACCAATGACGGGGGAGGTCTTCTTCGCTGAGGAGGTACTTGACTGTGCTGGAACTGCTCATGCGTGTTCCATCCTCCAGGGTTGCGGGTGGTTTGCAAACCCGGAATAGCCCCCTGCCAATTAAATCCAGGGGTAAAAGGCGCTAGCTTTCCGAACCGATGCAGGGCCTCACGCGAAGGAGGAGAAGGAAGCAAAGGGATGCAGAGGATAAAATATTGGAGTCGACGCCTCGATGCATCAACGAAGGCCCGTGTATGGTCGGTGCTCTGCCTCATTTTGCGCAGCAAAATATTCTAATCCGGCGGCGATGGCAGCGATTTCTCCCACCAGCCCATTGCCCACACGCCAACCCTAGGCACCTACTCCCGCCGGATTAGGATGCCATAGATCCATTCCAGGCGTGAGGAAATCCTCGACAGGAAGAACGAGCCCGGCCCTCTGCCGGGCTCGGTGACCTTTCCGTTGCTGGAGAGGCTGTCGTAATAATAGCCGGTCTCGTCAAACATCGCGGCGGGAAAGGCATCACGTCCGTTCAAAGTTTTGCTGTAGGGTCCGTCAACCCAGGAGGTAACGCCTGCGAGCTTCCAGACGCCGCCTTCCAGGATGAAGCCGCCGCCGCCCGAGTCACCCTCCGCCACCGTGGCTTCATCGCCGCCGGCTCCGGCGTCGAAGTCCGCCCCTAAAAGGGCCCTGCCGTAGAGTGGACCGCCGTCGACAATGCCGGTTACGATGTTCGTCCCCCATCGCAGGACGCCGTCGGAATCGCCCCAACGCCAGCCACAGAGGTTCCCGCTGACAACCCCGGCTCCGCGCTGGCGACCGCGGCCGAAGACAACGATCTGCTTCCCCGGCTCATCCGACCCCTCATAGAGCGGTGCGTATTCCGGAAATGTCCCCGCAATCATCCATATTTT
>JBGSSC010000274.1:0-2261 GCA_041737265.1 Terrimicrobiaceae bacterium
GGTCCTTGCATTCTTGGCGGAGAATGATCCACCGGGACTTCGAAACCTTCGGGCTTTTCCCGTGTCTGAACACGCAAGCTGCACGCGTAGTCATAGCTGGCGATGGTGCCCCGGGTGCCAACAAAAATGAAGCCGGTCTGAGGCTGTGGCTGATTGATCCATGGATCCGTGAAAGTCCCCCAACGGGTCTCATACTTTGAGATTCCTTGGACGTAGCGTGCAACTGTCACGCTGTGCTCATCCACATCGATGCCGGGCTTGGACCACGTGGTCGTGGTGACTTCCTCGGGGACCGCTCCTCCATGGAACCATGTGCCCAGTGTCACACCATATCCAAGGTAGTCGAGAAGGGAGCCCCCTCCCTCTTCCTTGTTGTACCACCATGTCGACTTTGTTCTGGCCAGGGCCTCCTCTTCGGACAAGGCGATCTTGTCCATCAGATGATGGGTCGGCCCGCGATTGCCGTCGTAATAGTGAACTTCGCAAAGCTCGCCGATAAGTCCTTCGTCGAGCAGACGCTTGCTGGTCAGGTGCGGCGGATACCAGGCAAGAGGCCAGTTGATGATCAGCTGTCGTCCGCTTTTCGCTGTGGCCGCGATCATGCGGTCGGCATCCGCCAGACTTGCAGCGAAGGGCTTCTCAACCAGGATGTGCGCGCCAAAAGGGGCAATTTCCTCAACGAACTCCGCGTGACGGGCGGTGGAGGGACACAGAATGACGATGTCCGGCCGGGTTTTTTCCAGGCACTGCCTGTAACAGGAAAAGACTTTGTCCGAACCGATGGCCAGTTTTTCCCGGGCCAATTGGACGCTTCCGGAGTTTTCCGGGTTGTCGTCGGCGATGCCGACAATTTCAGCGTTGCTGAGGAGGTTCGCCTCACGCAGCAAATCGCCCATGTGCATGTGGTCAAAACTAATTCCTGCAATTTTCCATTTGTTCATAAGTGGGAGGTAAAAGGTTCCTGGATGCGATGGGGTGACGGACATACCGGGAATTGAAGATTGCTATGCCCGTGGGGCTGCAAGTGGGGCATCATTTGATTCCTGAGGAGTCTTTTTATGGCACCCGGCAGAGGAGGACAATGGTACTTCTGATGCTTCAGATTCACTTCTGGTGTTTTTTCTGAATCCCCTGCGCCAGGCAATTCCCTCATCCCGGTTCAAACCTGGCTGCGGGTATTGCGGCGGTATTCACTTGGAGTGCAGGAAAACTTTCTTCGGAAAGTGAGATGAAAATAGTGGTCGCTGGCAAAACCACACAAGGCGGCCACTTCTTTTATGCTTGCAGTCGAGGCTTGCAGCAATCGTGCAGCCCTTTGCAATCGGAACGTGATGAGAAATCTCCGTGGACTGACACCTGTTTCCAGCCGGAAAAGTTTTCGGAGTTGAACGGAGGAGATACCAACCCGACGGGCCAGGGACTCCACGGAGAGCCCGGAAGCTCCATGTTCCCGATCCATGATCTCCAGCACAACGCCTATCCGGGGATCGCCCGCCGCAGGTTCGCTGGTGAGGCGGACTCCGGCGGAGAGTTGCGCGCCGAGGAGTTCCCGCAAAAATGTTTTGCCGCGTTGATGTGCAGCCTTGGGATTGTGACCCATCAGACACGTGAGTTCACGTAACGCCGCGAGCCCCCGGGAGCGGGACGGCAGGTGTCCTACAGGCGACGAAAACCGTGCTGCCAGGGGACGGCTCCAACGGTCGTGGATGTGGCAGTGCAGCGCGAACTGACGGATGCGGGGCAGGCTTCCAGGCAGTTCGAGCGCATGGCGGGTGTGTTCGGCCAGCATGAGAAATTGCCCCGGCCTGATGGTGAACTGGCGGCCTTTGAGAGTTACCCGGACTTCTCCCTGTTCCGGAAAAAGCAAAAATGTGTCCGGGCATTCCCGCCATGGGGTACTCCACGGGGCTGGGTTGTTCCAGTGGAGGCAGGAGATCATCGTGATTCGATAATTTAGAAGTATCTCCTCCAGCGACTGACGGTGCTTCACCACGAGGTATCCTGCCAGCCTGTCGCTTTCCTCCGGCATGGGTTTCGAATTTTATACCAAAGTGTCGTTCATTGAACCAGACAAAACAAAGCCGCCCGGGGAAATTTGCTGACGGCCCGGGTGGGCTTTCAACCTCAACCAAAGAATCAGACATGTTACAATCACTCTCGGAAACCCAATGGCAGCAATATGAAGTGCAGGGCTGGATCAAGCTTGGCTGTGCCGACGACGACACACTGATGCAAATGCAGACGGAGATTGACGAGATCAT
>JBGSSC010000113.1:0-2934 GCA_041737265.1 Terrimicrobiaceae bacterium
TGGTGGTCAAGCTCTACGGGCGCTTTTATCCCAAACAAATTGCCCGCTATGGCTTTATCCTCGCGGCGGCCGGAGCCTTCTGGCTCACGTTTGTCGTCACGAACAACTGGAGTTCCTTTCCCGTTCTCATAGGCTTGGTAACTTTCGGAATCGGTCAGGGTGCCCTCGTCACCCTCCTCTTCAACGTGCTTGTGACATCCTCTCCCAAAGAGCTGTCGGCGGATGTGGGTTCGATCCGTGGAACCGCCAACAATCTGGCAGCCTCAGTGGGAACCGCACTGATGGGAGCTATCGTTGTCGGTGTTTTGAGTGCCGGGGTGATGCGGGCCATCACCGCCCATCCGGTGCTAACCCCGGAGATGACCTCTCAGCTTGACCTCGATAACATCAATTTCCTCAGCAATGAGAGACTCGCCGAGCGACTCAAAGCGACCACAGCCACTCCTGAACAAATCGAAAGCGCCCTCGCCGTCAACGAAGCGGCAAGGCTGCGTGCCCTCCAGGTCGCATTTTTTATTCTCGGGTCCCTGTCCCTGCTCGCAATCTTTCCCTGCGGGCGGCTGCCTGATTACCGTCCGGGCGAAATCCCCGAGGAAGACAAGCTCTCACCTGAGCCAGATACAAAACCGGCCTGAATCCGGAATGAAAATAGCGCAGCTTATCGGCGTTAGTTTGCTTGTTGCGGGGTCGGTTTTTCCCGCGTTGGCGCAGGACGTTCAGGTTGAGCCTCAACAAGCCTCCCCCGGGCTGAAATCGAAGCCGGACACCGGCTCGGCGGGTGCTCCACCGGACTCCGGTGTGGCGGTAGAAAGCCTGCCGACAATCCGGGAGATCGAATCATCGAATCTCGACTCGGACCTTTCTCCTGGAGAAGCCACCACGGCGGTTCCGGCGGAACTGGATGAAATCTATGCTCCTGATCAGCAGGGTTACCTCGAATCATTGGGACTGAAGAGCCCGCTCAGGTATCTGGCCGATCCGCTGTCTGATTTGTATGAAAAGACAGGCTTGAGAATTGGTGTCGCGCATACCATGCTTTTTTTACAACCACTCGGGGGACAGAGTTCCCGCTACGGAGCAGGCGGCGATCTCGACCTTATGTCCTCCTGGACCCTGATTGGCCGGGGCACGGAAGACACCGGACGCCTCGTCTTTACCGGGGAATACCGCTACCAGATCGGGGATCAGCCGCCATCTGGCGTGGGTGGTCAGGCCGGAACGCTCGTGGCCCCGACCGGAACCTTCAACGACCGGGGATGGGTCATTCGCGACGCTTATTGGATTCAGCGGCTTTTGGGTGGAAAAGTCCGCATCCTCTTCGGCAGGGCGGATATCTCGGACTACATGGGTGCCCACTGGCTGCAAAACGTGAACAACTCGTTTATCAACCGCAACTTCTCCGCCAACGCGGCGATCCCGTTTCCGGGCCATGGCCCGATGCTGGGAGTTTCCATCCGTCCCATCGATGAGTTTTATCTCACCGCCGGTGCCATCAACGCCTACAGCGACTCAACACTCCCGGAAATCAGTTCGGTCTTCGAGGAATGGGATTTGTTCACCATGGCGGAGGTCGGTTATACGCCAACTTTCCAAGGCCTCGGCGAAGGACGTTATGCCTTTGCCATGTGGCATATGGATGCTCGCAGCCGGGACAACCTGCCATCCGACTATGGAATGACCTTTATTGCCGATCAAAATCTCACGGAGAATTTGCAGGTTTTCGCACGGTATTCCTACTCGGATGGAACTTTGGTCAACATCAAGAACAGTGCCCAGTTGGGGTTCGGGTACAGCGGGCTCTTCGGCCGCACGAATGATCTGTCCGGAGCTGCCTTTGCCCTGACATTTCCCCAGCGTACAACCACCCGGAATGAAGCGGTCCTCGAGGTCTTTCACCGTTTCCAGATCGCATCGAACAGCCAGTTTTCGGTCGGCTTTCAGGCGATCATGAATCCGGGGAATGCAGTCGAAAATGAACCAGCCGGCATGTTTTACATGAGGCTTAGGACTTCGTTCTAAGGGAAATTCCGCCCGCCTTCGATCAAATAATCCTCATCCAAATAGCCAGGCCCCTATGGAATCAACGCAAACGGACAGTGGGTTGATGAAGAGGGTGCTTGATGGAATCGAAAAGGCCGGAAACAAGGTCCCGCACCCTGCGATCATCTTTTTGTTTCTGATGCTGCTCGTTGTGGGGTTTTCCCATGTGCTGCATCTCGGCGGTGTCTCGGTCACCCAGCAGGTGATCGACACGGAAAATGACACGCTGCAAAGCCAGGTTCTTACGGCCCGCAGCCTGCTCACTTCGGAGGGATTGCGGTTTATCTACACCTCGGTGATTCCCAATTTCATGAATTTCACCGCGGTCGGCTTGATCATCGTGGCCATGATCGGCGTCGGGGTCGCGGAGGAATCGGGCCTGATCAAAGCACTCATCCGCAAGCTGGTGGCGGTCTCCCCCGGCTGGGCGATTGGCTACATTCTGATTTTTGTCGGAATCATTTCCAGCATTGCGGCGGATGCAGGCTACCTGGTTTTGATTCCTCTCGCCGGCTCGGCATTCCTGAGTGTGGGCCGCCATCCCATCGCTGGGCTGGCTGCCGGTTTTGCCGCTGTGGCCGGTGCCTTCACGGTCAACATGCTCATCAAGCCGTTGGATGCCGTGTTGACCGAATTCACCAACGACGCCATCCATCTGGTGAACCCCAACGTCTCCCTCGACCTCACCGCCAACCTTTGGTTTTCGATTGCCTCGGTCATTGTGCTTACGATTGTCATCACGTTCATCACCCAGAAAATCATCGAACCCCGACTTGGCAAATATGAGGGATGCCACGCGGCGGGTTCAGGAGACAATGAGGGCACCCAGGGCGATCAGGCTCCGCTGGGTGATGAAGCACGGGGCTTGGTGTTTGCCGGCTTCGGCTTGCTCGC
>JBGSSC010000396.1:0-9506 GCA_041737265.1 Terrimicrobiaceae bacterium
CGGCCAGCCCTTCACCGAAGCCCTGCGCGCCGAGACCATCCATCGTCCCGCCTACCCGTGGGACGTGCAACTCGATGTCCGCACCAGTTCCGCCGTAAAAAAGGGCGACACCCTTTGGCTCGGCCTCAATGCCCGCCGAATTAAGACCCTTCAGGAAACCGGCGAGGCCTTGGTCGAGGTGATTTTTGAGCAAGCCGCCCTCCCGCACCAAAAGCTCCTCGAACGCGCCCTCTCCTTCGGCCCGCAGTGGTCGCAGGCACGCATCCCATTCACCGCCGACCGCGACGCCGCCGCCGGCGAACTGAAGGTCACGCTCCGGCTTGGCTACAACCCGCAGACGCTCGAAATCGGCGCCCTCACCCTGCTCAACTACGGCCCGTCCGTCGCCCTGTCCTCCCTGCCCCGCACCGACACCGCCTACGAGGGCTCCACGCCCGACCACCCGTGGCGTGCCGACGCCGCCGCGCGTATCGAAAAGATCCGCAAGGGCGATCTCACCTTCCAGGTCAATGACTCGAAAGGCCGCCCCATCGAGGGTGCCGTCGTCGAGGTGCGCATGAAGCGCCACGCCTTCGCCTTCGGCACCGCAATCCAGTCCGCCCGTATCGCCGGCGAACAGGCCGACACGCCCGACAACGTTCGCTACCGCGAGACGATCGAGCGCAATTTCAACAAGGTCGTGATCGAAAACGACATCAAGTGGCCCGCGTGGACCAACTCCCCCGGCGGTGGCCACGTGCCGCGCGAGGTCGTTCTGCGCGCCCTCGACTGGTTTCGCGAGCGTGAGATCCCCGTCCGCGGCCACGTGATGGTGTGGCCCTCGTGGCGCTACACGCCGAAATTTCTCCGCCTCCTCGAAAAGGAGCCCGAGACACTGCGAGCCACCGTGCTCGGCCACATCGCCGAGCAGACCGCCATCCTCGGCCCGCGCCTCGCCGAGTGGGATGTGATCAACGAGTCCTACGCCCATCACGACCTCATCGACATCCTCGGTCGCGAGGCCATGGTTGACTGGTTTCGCGCCGCCCACACCGGCGCTCCCAAACCGGTGCTTTTCTACAACGACTACACCATGTTCTCCGGCGAGGGCCCCGGCTCGCCGAGCCAGCACTTTTACGACACGATCCGTTTCCTGCTCGACCAAGGCGCGCCCCTCGGCGGCATCGGCGAGCAGGGCCACTTCGGCGGCAACCCGCCACCGCCGATGAAGGTGCTCGCCACCTTCGACCGCTTCGCCACCTTCGGCCTGCCCATCCAAATCTCCGAGTTCGACATAGATACCTCCGACGAGGACCTGCAGGTCGCCTACACCCGCGATTTCCTCATCGCCGCCTTCAGCCACCCGGCCGTCACCGGCGTGATGAGTTGGGGCTTTTGGGAGGGCAGCCACTGGAAACCCCGTGCCGCCTTCTGGACCAAGGACTGGGCCTTGCGCCCCAACGGAAAGGTGTTTCTTGACCTCATCTTCCGCGAATGGTGGACCAATGCCGACCTGAAGACCGACGCCGCCGGTCGCGCCTCCCTGCGCGGGTTTTGCGGCGACTACGAGATCACCGTCACCTTCAGCGGCTCTCGTCTCGCGGCGCGGGCCGTGACACTTCCGGCCACCGGCGCTTCCATCATCGTGGACAGCCCGAAGAAATAAAAATCTCCCATCAACCGTGCAACTGCTGCGGGCGCGCCAAATCCTGGAACAGCCCCGGGCCGCGTTCCGCGTCCGATCCTCGCCCGCTCAACCCTTCGAACCCGTGGTCGCTATGCCTTGGATAAAAGTCTTCTGGGCGAGAAAAAAGACCACGATCACGGGCAACACTGTGACCAGACTGGCAGCCATCAGGTGGTGCCACTGAACGCCCCCTTGCTGGGCCTGGAAATTTTGCAATGCCAGCGCCAGAGTGAAGTCAGCTTTGCGCGTAAGGTAGAGAAGCGGACCGAGAAAATCGTTCCAGGCAAAAAGGAAGTGGAAGAGCGCCGCGACCGCCAGCACGGGGCGGCTCAAGGGCAGGATCACGCGCCAGAAGATGCGCCATTCGCTGGCCCCGTCTATCCTTGCCGCCTCGCTCAGCTCCTCCGGTATGGTCAGGAAAAACTGCCGCATCAGGAAGATATTGAACGCACTGCCGAACCAGCAAGGCACCCAGAGCGGCAGCAGAGTCCCGACCCAGCCAAGCTCTTTGAACACGCCAAACAGCGGCACCATCAGCACCGGGAAGGGCACCATCATCGTCGCCAGCGTGAGCGCGAAGAACACATCGCGGCCAGGCCAGCGGATGCGGGCAAAGCCATAGGCGATCAGCGCGTTCGAAAGCACCGTGCCGGCCACGCCAAGCACGCACACCAGCACCGTGTTGAACAGAAAGGTCAGGAAGTTCGCGTCCGTCTCCGGGTTCGGCGCACGTTCCTTCACGGTGCCCTCCACCGCTTCCACGCTGCGTCCGCCCATTGAGGCCAGAGCCACACGAAAATTACTCCAGCGGAATTTAACCGTCGTAGTAATTGCTTCCGGCGGCACCACATCTCGACGAGGCGCGGCCGCTATCACCTTGGTCGCTGAGCGCTCCTCCACGAGCCACCAGCCCAACTCGGCCCGCCGGATCACACGACCGACTACGGCATCGGGAAGTCCGGCCTCCACCGGTGCCAGTTCGCGCCGGCCGCCATCGTGTCGCTCGATTAAATACGATGGAGCCGTGACTTGAAGAACCCGCGTTACCTCGACCTTGCTTCCGCCCAAGGCGGCCATCTCAACCGTTGGCAGCCAGACCGGCGGCTGTGCCATCGTCTGCTCAATGGGCTTGAGCGCAGTCAATACCATCCACAACAAGGGGAATCCAAACAGCGCCGAGCCCGCGAGCAGCAGCCCGTGGGTGGTGAAGCGTGAGATGCGGGAGGGGCGGCGCATGGGTGGTCTAGTTGACGGTGTGCACTCTGCGGGCGGCGACCCGGCCCGCCGCCCACGTGAGCAGCGCGATCAGCAGGAACAACACCCACGCCATCGCCGAGGCGTAGCCCATGCGAAGGTCGTAGAAGGCCGTCGAGTAAAGGTAGAGCGCGTAAAAGAGCGTCGATCTCGCCGGGTTTCCATCCGGCCCGCCACTCATGATGAAGGCCTGCGTAAAAACCTGCATCGCGCCGATGATGCCCATCACCACATTAAAATAGATGACCGGCGAGATCATCGGGAGCGTCACATGCCAAAAGCGCCGGATGGATCCCGCCCCGTCGAGTTCGGCGGATTCCAGAAGTTCGCGCGGCACGTCCTGAAGCCCGGCCAGGTAGATGATGACCGAATTGCCCACCCCCCAGAGACTCATGAGCACGAGTGCGGGCTTGGCCCACGCGGGGTCGCCCAGCCAGGCGGGCGGACTAATCCCCAGCGGTCTCAACACGGGCCCGAGTGCCTGATTGAGCACGCCGTATTCCCCGTTGAAGATCCAGAGCCACAACATCGAGGATGCCACGGCAGGCACGATCGAGGGCAGATAAAAAAAGGTCCGAAATATCGCCCGCCCGCGCACCTCGCAGTTCAACAACACCGCCAGCGAGAGCGAGAGCACGCACCCCAGAGGCACTGAAAAGACGGTGAAAAACAGCGTATTACGCAGCGAAAGCCAGAAGACATCATCAACAAGCAACTGCCGGTAGTTTTCCGCGCCGATCCACACTGGTCGCTGCAAGATGGAGTAGTCGCAAAAACTGTAATAGAGCGAGGCGAGAACCGGGTAGGCGGTGAACACCCCGAACCCAATCACCCAGAGTCCGGTGAAGGCGAGACCGTGAAACACGCGGCGATGGGAGGAACGGCTCATGGGGTGGTGGAATTGGTGGTCGTGGACGCCGCCTGCTGCCGGGCAAGGCTCGCGCGGTGCCGCGCCCAACTGGCCTCAACCCTTCGCTGAACGTAATCGTAAGCCGTGTCGGGGTCCGCTTCGGCCAGACGCACCTTCTCGTTCGCGGTGTTAAGCTCGCGCAGATACTCCTGCCAGATTCCTATGGAGGGGCTGAACCGCGCCCGGGGACTGTCCGCCAGCGCACGGAAAAGCGCAATGTGTGGATGCGGATGATGATCGGTAAAAAACGGACTCCACTCTTTTAATGGCGAATTTTTTTCTTGAAGAAAACAGAGGGTTTCCATGCCCCGGATTTCCTGCCTGGCACCCGCCGCCATGTTCGCCGAACTCAGATAACGGATGAACTCCCACGCCTCTTTTTGGTGTTTCGCCCCGCGCGGGATCACGATCATGTCCGCGTCCGCCACGGTAAAGGGCGCGCCGCCATACTCTCCTTCCCGCACGGACGGCCAGGCCGCGACGCCGTAGTCCATTCCCGGAGCAAACTGACGGATGTAGTTGTTGAGCCAGACGCCTTGAAGCACCATCGCCACCTTGCCGTTGAAAAACGCCGACTGGGGCGAACCGAAGGTGCCGAAACCGCTGACGAAGCGTTGCAGTGCGTCCCTGCCATACTCGTCGGTGTAGCCGCGCAGCCAGCGCAACGCGGCCTGGTTTGCCTTGTCCCGCCCGATGGAAATCTCGCCCCCGGCATCCACAAAGCTGCCGCCGAACCAAAGGGGATTCGCCCACAGCCACCAACCCGGCTCCTGGGGCAAAAAACCCGCCTGCAGAATCGAGCCGGTCGCCGGGTCTTTGCGGGTCAGGCGCCGGGCAAACTCATCCAGCTCCGCCAGCGTTCGAGGCGGGCGCTCCGGATCCAGACCGGCCTCGCGGAACATGGTTTTATTCCAATGCAAAGCCACGGTCGAGGGGGTCGTGACCAATCCGTAGATGCGCCCGCGATGGACCCCCATGCTCGCATAGACGGGAACGTAGCGCGCCAGGAAGTCCGACCCCGCGCGCGCGAAGTCAGGCGCGGGGTGCTCCGCCGCCCGATCCACCCGCATAAACTCGTCCAGCGGAAGCAGCGCTCCGCAGTCGGCAAAGGAGGCGATGTTTGGCAGCCAGACACCGGCCAGATCGGGGGGGCTTCCGCCCGCCGTGGCCGCTATCAGCTTGCGGTCCACCTGCGATACGCTCACGAAGTTCACGGTGATTCGATCCTGCGAGGCGTTAAACTCATCCACCACTGCCTGCATCGCCTCCGCCTCCGCACCAGTCCACTTTTCCCAGTAGGTGATCTGCACGCGCCCATCCCCCGAGCGCCGGGTGCAGGCCGAAAGCGCAATCAAGCCAAGCGCACAGAGGATGCCCGTGAGCATGAGCCACCTGGGATGTGACGAGGCACTTCGGATCATTTAAACAAAGGGGATGGGGCTTGCTGCTCCGCCTTCCGAGGAAGGCGCAACGCTGCGTTCAGGTGTTACAGAGGGACAGATCAATGAGAGGCATGACGGGTAAAACGTGGATGAGTAAGATTGAAGGCCTGTCGCGTTTGGGCAAGCGCCGCGACTCTCTCCCATGCGGCTTTCTCCAGAGGCGATCAGTCGTAGGTTGAGGCGAGGTCGCGGATGGTGAGTTCGCTCAGAAGTTTTTCGCGAGTCACGGGACGCTCGAAAGTCACAAGGACTTCCTTTTTCTCGCGTGGATAAAGGTCGAAGCCGTTGTCCAGCGCGATAAACGGGCGCACGCCAAAATCGAAGCGCACCGCGTGTTGGAAGACCTCGGCCTTCAGGGTCAGAAGCGCCTGCGTGCCCGAAAGCAGACGGAGCGAGGTCTTCGTCTTTGCCTTGGGCAGCGGGAGAAAACGCGGCGGAGCGAGGAAGACGGTCTTCTCGCTCACCGTGACGTCGTTTATCACGAGCGCGATGCGGAGGTAAACGTGATCGCGACCGTGCGCGGCCATGGGGGCGGAGAGGTCGAGGGTCTTTTGCCGCACGCTTTCGCCGGGACGGAGAGCGACAGTTTTCTTACCAAAGAGCAGGACGCGGCCATCAAGGTGGAAGAGGTCCCAGTGCAACACGGCAGCGGCGGGCGCGGGGGCGTCGTAAACGGTGTAAAGATGAACGTCGCGCACGGTGCTGCGGCGGTAGTTGCTGGTGATGGCTGTCTCGTCGCCGGGGACGTGGGCGGAGACGAGGGCAGGCGCGTTGAAGCGGCGGGCGGCGTAGTGGAGCGCTTTCCAGCGCCCGGTATACTCGATCGAGCTCCATGAGGCGACGGGCCAGCAATCGTTGAGTTGCCAGTAGATCGCACCCATGCAGCGCGGCATGAGGCGACGGTAGTGCTCGACGCCTGTCTGCATGCAGTAGGCCTGGTTGAGCTGCGAGAGGTAGATCAAATCATCCTGCGACTTTGGCAGGCGGTAACGGCGGGAAACATAATCGAGGATGATCTGGTTGCCCTCGCGGTTCTTCTGATGGTTCCCCATCGTCGGGCCGAAGATATTGCCATCGTCCACAGGGCAGAAGGTCGCATTGGTCTGGGGCGAACTATAACTCTGCATGCCGAACTCGGAGCAGAAGCGAAAGGCCCACTTCTCGTAATCTTTTACGGGGTGGCGGGAGTGCCAGACATCCCAGAAGTGGGTGTCGCCGGACTTCTCACCGAGTTCGTGGCCGTTATCAAAAGTGCCGCGCCACTCGGAACTGGGCCAGTAGGCGGTGGCACCATCATGGGTGGCGACGGCGGCGGGCAGAATGTTGTGAAAAATCGCTTCATAGCCGGCGCGAAGGGCGGCGTTTTCGCGAAGGTGCGCACCATTGATCTGCACGAGCTCGTTATTACCACACCACAGGGCAAGGCATGCGTGATGATGCAGGCGGGACACTTGCTGGGTGGCCTCGATGCGCACGCTTTCGAGAAAGGCATCATCCGCCGGATACAGGCTGCACGCGAACATGAAATCCTGCCAGACGAGGAGTCCGAGTTCGTCGCACAAATCGTAGAAATCCTCACTCTCGTAGATGCCGCCACCCCACACACGCACGCAGTTCATGTTGGCGAGCACGGCCGCACGGAGGTCGCGTGCGTAGCGCTCGCGGTCGAGCTTGGTGACGAAACTGTCGGCGGGAATCCAGTTCGCGCCTTTGATGAAGACCGGGCGGCCGTTGACCACGAAGCGGAAAGCCTCGCCCCACTGGTCCGGGGCGCGGTCCAGCACGATTGTGCGCAGACCGATGCGACGGCGAATGATGCCAAGGTCGCGCCCGGCGGCGGTATGGGCGGAGACCTCGACCTCGTAGAGCGGCTGGCCACCCTGGCCGACTGGCCACCAGAGCTGTGGCTCAGGAATGGCGACGGTGAGCAAAAGAGTGTTAGACGTCGTGACTCCGGCAACCTCTTTGCCATCGAGCGAAACCGTCAGTGTGTAACTAACGCCCGGTCCGTCTTGGTCGAGCTCCGGCACGGCGGATAAAGACACGGCACGGCGGCCTGCGGCATCGGTGGAGTGATGTTGAGCGAGACGCACGTGAGCGAGGCGGCAGGCGGGGCCCGTCTCGATGCGCAGATCGCGCCAGATGCCGGCGGTGACGAAGCGCGGACCCCAGTCCCAGCCGAATTGGCAGGGCTGTTTACGGATGCGCACGCAGCCGCCGACAGAGTCGTTGCAGTCAATCGGTGGGGAGAAATCAGCCCGGGTGTTGCGGATGTAATCAAGGGCGCTGCGGAAGCGGATGACGAGGGTATTGGTGCCGGCCTTCAGGAGGTGTTTCACGCACCAGCGGTGGGCGGTGAACATGTTGTCGGTGTTGGCGACGACGCAGCCGTTCAGAGTGACGGTGGCGATCGTATCGAGTCCATCGGCGCAAAGCTCCACGCGCTCCTCGCGTAGAAGAACTGCGGGTACACGGAAGGTGGCCCGGTATTCCCAGTCGCGCTCCTCAATCCACTGGAGGTCAAGCTCGTGGGTGCCGAAGAAGGGGTCGGGGATCTTGCCGGCAGCTCGCAAATCGGTGTGCACGCAACCGGGAACCGTGGCGGGCAACCAGTCGGAGGCTTTGGAGGAAGCATCGCGAAATCGCCACGCGGCGGTCGTTAGGGAGAAGATGGGCATGATGTAAAGGAGGGAGGCCTCTGATGAAAAATCGCTTTCGGCCTTCGCGGGGCGTTAGCCTAAAGTCTGAAGCTGGAAGCGCGTACCCCCCTCTATTTAAAATCTGCATGGCGAGAATCTAGAGTCAAGCCCATCTTCTACAGTTTCAAAATTGCGACCGTTGATAGTCAGCGGTTTGTAAATTAGGGATTCTGAATCGCATATCTTGCGAGGTTACGGTCTCTTCAATCGTGTAGAGTTTCTGATGACGTGCAGGAACTTCAACTGTCCATTTCCAGTTTCGTGCATCGCATCGCGGCGCTCCAGCCTTTGGCCCGCATTGTTCACACTCGATTTGGCCGGAGGCCAAAATCGGGTGAGCATGACGACAACGACCCTGTTTTTTCGTATGGAGGACCGTTTGCGAGCGCATTCGCGGTGTTTGAGCAGTTCTCCAAGCATTCCAAAGCTGATTCTTCTTCGATGAAGGCGAGAGGGAGTCAGGTCGGGGACACCTGAATTCGATCCGCCGGTGTAATGAATATCTCAACCTCCAGTCCTTGAAGAATCCCCCACACGGATTCATCATTTTGAGCCCATCGCCTTTTGCGAACCCCTGAACATGCGACGGCAAAACGAAGCGCTTGTCACCCTCAGCATCGAATCTCTGCGCCCCTTTCCTCGTCCACCCATGGGGATGGCTCTCTTGAGCATCGAAGCGGCCAGGAAACGCGGCATTCGCACATTCATCGCTGCGGATGGCCAAACGCCACATCAATAAAATCCATTCCCAAAGGCCTGATTCCGGTCGTACTGATTTCCGAGGGTCGCTGCTTGCTCGTCCTGCTACAAAGGGGGTGTTTTAAAACTGAAATTTAACCCGGCATGTCTGATGGATTTTCCACCTTGAGACGCAAAACCAAAAAGAAATGTTGACCAAGTCCTATGGGCGAAACGATGCCAAGGAACCTAAATTATAATGCCCGCGTGGTGGTGATTTAGGATTTACCAAGAGGGGGCAAATCAATTAGGGCCCCCTCTCCATTGTTGTTTTCTAATAATCAGAAGCTCTGCTGGAGGAATTTTTGGTCGGGCCAGCGGGATGGCCTTCGCAGACTCAGGCTCCGCTTTTTGACTTCGTTTTTTGGTGGCGCTGTCGCGCTGGCGGTCGAACGGCGTTCTCATCCCGCCGGCGGAAAATTGGTCGGGCCGGCGGGATTCGAACCCGCGGCCTCCTCGTCCCGAACGAGTAGGCTATTGTTGTAAACCATTTATAATTAAAGCATTACAATCTGGTCGTGCTTTAAGCAATTTTTCTATACCTAGGACAAAAGACTTGCTTTTAGCACACCTTTTTAGCACACTCCGTGCTAGGAGACCCAAATATGCCCAGAGTTGCAAAAGCCGATCCTGCGGCAAAAGGAATTTATCCACGAAAGAAATCCTACTGGCTTCGTTACACCTTCAACCGAAAGCAGGTTAGGGTTCCGTTGCACACCCAAGACTTTTCCGAGGCTGTGGAGAAGGCAAAATCCATTCGAGGGACACCCGAAAAGGTGAAACCTCAAAAACTGAAC
>JBGSSC010000429.1:0-3597 GCA_041737265.1 Terrimicrobiaceae bacterium
CCATGCGAGCAAGGCGGGATGGTCTTTGAGTGCGCGCACCCGCTCCTGGATTTGCGTCACGTCTTTTTCGGAAAGCGGAGCGATGGTCAATTCCTCGGGACGCTTGTTATTGACCGTCGGATAGATCACTCCGTAGCCGCCAGCGGCTCCGATCTCATCGAGGGTTTTGCGCAACTCTGCCACCGTTTGCCAGGGGCCCATATAAAGCCAGGTGATATTGGAGGCCGTCTCCTGCATGGCGGCGGACGGGATGCTCCACCAACCGACGGCAAGAAATGGTTCCTCGTTGCGAAGCAGGATGCCCGTTTCCGTGATCCGCCATTCGACACCGCCCGGGGCGGGCGGGAGCTTGCGGATGACGCGTTCGATCGAGCGGGTTTCTTTCCCCTTGGCATCGAGTAGCACGACGCGCAGGCGGTAGCGTCCCTCGGCCAGTTCCGGGATGGGCAAAGCGAATTCGACCTTCGACAAGAGCTTGGGCACCCTGATTTCGGCGAGGGCTTTGGACGCAGGTTCTTCCGGCAAAAGAGAAATGCGGACACTGGCTCCTTCAAGTTCCCCGGCACTGAGAGCTATGTTCAGGAATCCAGAAATCCGGGCAAGTTTCTGGGTCGCGAAGATCGCGTTCTGGTAAGCCGGCTCGAGCAGGGTCAAGGCCAGCGGCGTAAACTTGAGATCCACGCCAAAGGAACGTCTGGCAAAGATCGCCTGCGGATCCCGCCGGTCGGCCACCTCGATCTCGAAGGTCTGCGGACCATCCCCGGGCAAGGGCAGTGTGACCTCGTAGGTTTTGGATTGCCCCGCATCGAGAATGTCGGAAACAGGGTTGCCCTCGGTGATTTTGTCTCCCAAGCGCAGGCGAGGGGTCACGACCACCGGACGCAGCTTTCCGGTGAGGTTTTTGAGGCTCAGTTTTGCACTCACGCGGTTGCTTTCGTTTTCCTGCGTGACGCTGAGGCCGACTGGCGGGGGCATTTCCCATCGCAGCGCATCGAAGTTCGCGTCCGGCAGGGAAAGGGGCGCAAAAAGCGCTGGCTGATGGAACGAACCAGTCAGGGGAACAAATGTCGAAAGGGCCTCTGCTTGGCCTGCCTGATGGAAAGTGGCGAGATCCTCGGATTTGCCCGCCCTGCGGACCCGGGCCACATTGATTCCCCAGTCGCCGGGCTCTGAGGAGCCCAGTTCCAGATCGGCCAGAGGCACTGCCATCTCGACGATCCACTCACCATCGGCTTGGGCGGCCGCCACTTTCACGGCGGCATTCCACGCGGCCTCGCGCACCGTCCCCGACTGGCGTCCGGCGGCGTCCGTCACGACTCCCTTGGAGTTAACCTCAAACTGATAATAATCCGTCCTCTGCGGGCCGGGTGCCACGAACAGTTCCACCACGTCGTCGTTATAAAGATCCCTGTCGTCGCGTTGGGTCACGGCCGCCTTGAGGGTGGCAAGACTTGGTTCCGTGCAACGCGCCGCAAAGTAGAGGAAATGGTCATCGAAGGCGATGGCGAAGCGCGTATCCGGCTCGGCGGGCTTGCCCGTGCCGAGCTCCGTAAAACCCTCCTGCCATTGGGCGTTTTTCCAAGCCGCGTCGTCGAGTTTGCCATCAATGGACGGTGTCTGATCCACGCGCAGAGCGTTCACAGATTGTGGCGGCCCGGCCTGGAGTGACAGACTGGTGAAAACCGCGAGATTGCAGAGGAGTGTGGTGATGTGGAATTTCATAAAAATAATGACGAAGCCGGCATCTGCTATTGGGCAGCGGGCCAGAGCTCTCCATAGTTCCAGCGAAACTTTTCCTGGTATTCGGTGGCGGTCATGGTGAGCGGGTTGAGATTTTCCACATGCCCGTCGGCAAAGAGGGCGTTGACCGTTTTGTTGTGCCGGAGCGCCATCGGCGGGGCGTTCTGCGGGCCCCCGGCATCGAAATCGAGGAAACCCTGGGTTTTGCAGTTACCGTCCACGACGATCACGCATTTCGAGGGGGCGAGGCCTGCAGCCACCCTGCGTGGATTGTAGAGCTGCGAATTTTCTACCATGCGCGTGTCAAACTCCGGGTCGCGAAACCCGCCCAGGTAGATGTTTGCCGCGTAGCTGACCCCATTCCATTCCTGATCCTTGCCCACGGGGCAGCGGAAAACAGCCGAGGTATTTTCCACCGTGCCATCGTAGGTCCGGCCGTCCATCAAATAGCGATTCAGGTTCGAAACCCAGGAGAGGGGGTAATATCCGTCCGGCCCGTTGATCCAGTCCGAGTGATCCCGTGATTTCACCACCCCGTTGTTGTCCGCGACCCAAAGCTGAAAAGCCGAACCGATCTGCCGCAGGTTGCCTGCACATTTGGTGCTCTGCCCGCGGGCCTTCATCGAGCCGAGGACCGGAAGAAGCAGCGCGGCCAGGACGGCCATGATGGAGATGACAACAAGGAGTTCGATCAGAGTGAACGCCTTGGTGTTTCGATTCTCTGGAACCTGGCGAAGCATGGAAACGAACACGGTTTTTTTGTAAAAGTGGCACTCACCTTAACGGGAAGCTTATTGCCGAATGCGACTTCGCATCCGTGGCTCTGGCTCGCAATGAGCTATCCCCTCCAAAAGAAAAACGGACTCAAGCAGATTTGCAGCGGCCTGAGTCACGTCAATCATACCTTAAGCTAAGCGACGGCGACGGAAAACCATCACTGTGGTTAAGCCGAGACCAATAAGCAGCCCAGTTGAGGGTTCGGGAACGACCGAGTAGTCAGCGCTCAGTTTGTTTTGGTTGTCGTAGGCCGGGAACTGGTTTCCATAGGATGTGGACCAGAAATTTTTATCACCAGTGTCAGCAATGTTATCGACGAGGATTGCGATGCCAAAGGTCGTTAAGCCTCCATTTAAGGCCAGCAACGAGCTGACATCAATGCTGTAGTAGGTATTGGCGGCAGCCAACGTGATGGGAACAAAGACGGATGTATCCAGCAGGGGCTTGCTATTCCAAGTGGTGCTTCCACTAATGGCACCCGTGAGGCGGTAAGCCTTGTAGGTGTTGCCAGCAGCATCGTTGCCGCTCACGAGCGAGATCGAGGCGCTGCTCACGGCACCTATGGTGTCACCGGGATTAATACCAGTGAGATTCCACTGGAGGGTAGCTCCACCCCTGAAATTTGAGCCGGTGGATGTATTCCACTCAGAGGCAGTGAGCGGTCCGTAGCTTGCGAAGTAGTCGGTATTGAAAAACCATGTGGAGGTGTTCGGGCTGCCGACATCGAGATTGGCCTCAATCGAGGTCGTCGCGTTGGTGATAACTACAGCCTGCGCCGTGACCGAGAATGCGGCTGCGGCGAAAGCAATTGCGAGAGATGTGATCGGTGTTTTCATGGATATTTGTTTTTGGAGGGTTTGAGTTTTAGTTGGCAAGGCAAGTTTGCTGATCCTTTAAAGACTGTCAAACAAAATTTTGTTCTTTTTGTTCTTACTCCGCAACAAACAAGGGTTTCGGCAGTTTACGCAGGAATGCTGCGCTTGTATCCTACAGCAGCTTGTTGATAGGAATGCCCTGTGCGGGGTTTTTGCTCGCACCTTCAAAATGGAATCCCGCAAAACCGCATCGATCAAACAACTC